>JACQRF010000163.1 GCA_016206635.1 Candidatus Omnitrophota bacterium | reverse complement strand
GGCGTATCGCCAGGCCGTCGAGCAATTGTGGCAGGGGCTGACGCCGACCCAGCAAGCGGTGGTCAAGGCCACCCTGCAGTTCCGCGGCGCCTACGACGTGACCCATGACGCGCTCGTCATCCGGGAATTCTCGGCCTACTTCAGCGATGCGGCCTGGACTTCGGAGAAATGGGCTCAGGCGATGGCGACATCGCCTGCCGCCGCGGCTCCGGACGGTTCGAGATCCGCGCGACGACTCCAGGCGGCCAGAGAGCTTCAACAGACGTTGCGCGACCCCGGCGGTCAGGTCAAACTAGACTGGACCCAATGGTCGCAGGCGATTCAGCAGCGCATTTTGGCGGCGCGGACTCCGCCCCCGGCCACGGTGTTACCGCAGCCGCAGCCACCGGTTGTCCCCACCGGTTTGGAGGAGCGACCGGCGCTGCAGGCGCGGCCGCCGTTCCGGCCGACTGCGCGCGGGGACGAGGCGCCGGCCCAGCCGCCCCCGCCCCGGGACCGCGAGGTGGTGTTGGCGGGGATGGAGGAGGCGTTCCGCGGGTGGCGCCAGCAGCAGGCGATGGCGCCGGCGCTGACGGAACAGGTGCGCCGGGCGCAGGACTTGTGGACCGGGGCGGTGCGCGCGCTGGGGCCGGCCGCCCCGACGCTGGCCGAGGTGTTCGCGCGCCTCCTGCCGGGTGAGACGGGCCGCCTGGCGGGGATCGCGGCGTCGGTCCGCCAGGAGCTGGGGGATTACGGGTTTGCCGCCGGGTTGGAGGATGATGACAGCACACTTACGGTCACGCCGCAAGGGCAGGTGATCCTCACGGGCCATCACTACGACTGCGCGACCAGCGCGCTCGCGCTCAAGGCCGGATTGGAAGCGGCTGGCTACCAGGATGTCCAGATCGCGGCGGGCCGGGCGGCGGATGGGATCCACGAGGTGTTCGCCGTGGTGCGCGTCGGGATGGAGGAGATTCCGGTGACGACCGTGCCGGGCCGCGCGCCGGTGGATGACCCCGCCTTGCGGGTGGATCGCGTGCTCACCCCCGACGAGGTGGCCCAGATCGAGGCGTTCCGCGCCCGCGGGGCGGTGATCGGCGGCCGCGCCGGGAAAGTGTATCCGATGGCCGTCGCCGCCGATGGCCGCGAACTCCTCTTTGCCGGCGTCAGCGTGGCGGACGACGACCGGACCGTCACCGTGCGCTTCCAGTCGCGCGCGTTGGCCGGGGCAGTCGGCGAGATCACCGGCCAGCTTGAGGTTGTGCTGGGTGGCGGCCGCCGCGGCGAGCTGCCGGCCGAGGTAGCGCCGTTGGCTGAGCGTCTCCTGACCCAGATCGCCAACAAACTGGATCCGACGCCGCGGCCGTTCCTCGTGCCGATCGTCCCCGTGGCGAACACCGGCAGTCTCATCACCAATGTGGCGAACTTCACGCGGATCCCCGTGGGAGTCCCAGCGTCCGATGCCCCTGCACCCGGGCGTTCGGGACTCCCTGGGGCGCGTGATCGCGCCGCCTTGCCGGAGGAGATTGAGCGGCTGCGGGAGGCGGCCGAGGCGCTGACGGCGTTGCGCCGCCTGCCGGCCGCCGAGGCGCCGTCCGCGACCACCGTGCCGTTGTTCACGGGGCCGATGGCGGCGTGGGCGCCCGCCGTGGCGGCCGCCCAGGTGCCGGTCGCGGTGCTCGTGGACCGGGCCGCCACCGCCTCGACGTTGCTGGCCCTCTTCCTGGAGGCGGGGCTCCCGGCTGGCCGGTACGCCATCGTCGCGCTGGACGAGCATTCGTCGGAGACCGCCGCCCGGGCCGCCCTGGCCGAGCGGTTGGCCGCCTCCGTCCACGGGCCGGTCCGCTTTGCGCCGGTGCCGTTGACCGACGACGCCGGCGTAGTCGAGCAGTTCCTGCGCGTGCGGGGCATCCGCTTGCCGGCCGGAGCCTTGGCGGGGATGACGGCGGCGGTCAAGCGGGTCCGGGACTACCTGGGAGGGCAGGTGTAATGGGCCTCTCACGAGACCTAATTTGTGGCATACTTAACGTAGGGCCCTCGACGGGTGGGGGTTATTTTTTGCCCGGATTCTTCAAGGGTTATGACAACGCTGAAGGGAGTGTCCGATGACGCGATTCCCGGCGCTCAAGAGCGTCGCCGCCATCACGGTCGCCGCGTTCACGGTGACGACCCTCCTGCCGGCCGGCTGGGCCTGGGCCGCGCCGGCCCGGGAGACGATGCGCGTCCGGCAGGCGGAGCCGGACGGCGCCACCCCCTCACCGGTCACCACCGGCCTCGAGGAGGCCTTGGGCCGCCGGCCGACGACAGCTCCCTCAACCGCCGTGGACGGTCCCCTACAGAGACGGTCTCCTGAGCCCACGATACCATCAGTTGTTTCATCCCCCGCGCCTCCGGCATTCCCGAAAGACGCCCGCACCGTCTGGGGTGTGCGGCAGGCCTCTCCGCCGGCGCCAACTACCCCTGCCGGCATCGAGGAAGCGTCCCGCCCCAGCGATATGAGCCGTCGGACGTTCTTAAAGACGACCGCCAAAGCGGCGGCCGCGGTCGCGGCGGCGCTCCCGACCGTGGCAGCGCTACCGCCGACCGTGGCGCCTCCGCCGCCGACCGCGGCGGTCGCCGCCTCGGCGCCGGAGCCCCTGCGGCTCGGGGATATCAAAGAGATGAACGTGACGTGGATTAGTCCGGATGGTCAGGTGCATGGCCCCGTCCCCCGCTATGTTCCCGCGCCGCCAGGATTGACCCACCCGCGCAAATTCTTGGGGGCTCTCAGCGATGAGATCAACACCCGTCTTCGGCAAGGCGTGCGGGCGATGGGTCGTCGGCTCGGATGGCCGGCCGCCCCTCCCACGGTGGATGACGTGAAAAAGTGGAAGCCGGGGCGGTTTGGCCCGGTCCGCGCCGCCATCCAGAGTCACCCGGTCTGGGCCCCGTGGCTGATCGACGAGGCCCAGTGGCCGGCCCTCTTTGCCGGGGCCCGGAAGGCAGCCGGGGCGACTTCCACGGCGCGGCTGTATGTGGACCCCTACCAGGCGATCAGCCCGTCGCGCCAGTGGCCGGCAAACCGCCTGGCGGCATTCATGAAGCAGGCCGGCATGGCCGGCGTGCAAGTGGTATTCCTCCTTGGGGACCCCGCCATGGCGGTCTATCCCGAGGCGGCCCGATACTTGTTGAGGGCGTTGGTTGATATCGAGGCGCTGCGGCCTTATTTCCACGATGAACTCCATAATAATGTCCTCCATATAGCGTGGGACATTGAGCCGAAGGAACTCAAGGAGCTGGGCGACTACAATGACCCGGATCTTCGGAAGCGCCGCACCGCCCGCGCGAGATATTGGGCCAACATCTTGCAAGTCGTCGAAGGCACCCAAGAGTTTCTGAGACATGAGTTTCAAATGATGGCCCAACCCAACGGCGCCAGCGACGGTCTGGAGGTCACGCTGTTCGTGCCTGGCGATTTTGCCGAGGAGATTGAGCAGGCCCAACTGGTCGTGCCGGCCGGCACGCGATTGTTGGTGATGGGCTATCATGACGATCCTCGCAAGGTCGTCAAGGATGTCGAGGCCGTGGTGGCCGCCGTGACGCGGGATCGCGGCCAGCCGCTGGAGAAGCAACGGTTTCCCCGCGTGACCGTTGGCGCCGCGATCGAGACCAGCCCATCGCCGGAGGGTCCTGCCCACACGGTGTTTGGTCCAGATGCCGCGACGTTGGCGGCCACCGCAGGCGATATGCTGGGGCGCCGGCTCACCGGCAACGCAGTGTTCAATCACGAATATTTCGCCCATACCGCCACGGGATGGGACCTGCTCCTATGGCTCTCGCAGGGGGGGTATACCAGGCGTCAGTTGGCTGACCGCCGGTTACGATTCTTTGTGGAGAAGCAAGCGTCCAGACATCTGCTGGACGCAGCCCGTTTCCTCACGGCCAGGGCCTTGACCCAGCGCCATGAGACCTTCGGCACCTTGCCGAACGGGCGGCCGTTGAACGAGAAGGCGATCGAGAACCGCTTTCGAACGCTCCAGCGGCTGGCGTCCGGGATGGTAGGGTTGCCATCGGCCGAGGCCGTATGGGGGATGGGCTGGGAGACTTTCTGGCGATCGCTGCGCCGCGGCGGGATCCAGTACGCGCCTCGGGAATTCGTGTTCAATCCGGACGGCTTGTACGTCGGTCCGGCGATTGGCCTCGGCGGGACGGTGGTGTTGAAGGCCCACGCCGCCCTCCTGGGCGACCAGGGCCGGATCATGGAGGTGGAGCGGATGTTTGTGAATCGCGCGGTGCCGAAGGCGCGGACGCGCCTGCCGACGGGAGAATGGGTGGAGGGACAACTGGTCTCGCATGATTTCGATATCCTGCGCGAGGCGGACACTCGAGCAACGCAACTCATGGGCAATCAGGACGACGTCTACTGGATCGTCACGGTGGCGAACCCCGGCAGCCGGCGATTTGTCGGATTCGTGCGGATCTTGCTCTATACCGGCTATGGCGAGCCGATTGAGGTCACGTCGCCTCCATTGACAATACCGCCCTTCACCACTGAGCCCGAGGAGAGCATCCGCGCCGTGCTGCGTCTGCGCGTTGGCGAGGATGACTTCGGGAT
>JACQRF010000161.1 GCA_016206635.1 Candidatus Omnitrophota bacterium | reverse complement strand
CCGGATGAGCGGTACGGGTTCGGGGTGTGCGGGGTTCGATCGTCCGCGGCACTCCCGGTACCGGTACCGGTCCTTCACGCACCACCGCCGGCAAGCGCTCGACCACGGCATCCAACAGTTCGCCGATGCCGCGGCCATGGCTGCTGGACACCGCCAGCAACGGCTCGAATCCAAAGGCGTGGAACTCCACGGCGCGCTGGGCCAGACTGTCGCTATCCGCCTTGTTCGCGACGACCAGCACCGGCTTCCCAGATGTGCGGAGCAAAGCGGCCACCTCGCGATCCAGCGGCAGCACGCCGGCCTCCACGTCGCACACGAAGAGCAACAAGTCCGCCGCCTCAATCGCGCGTTGGATTTGGAACCGGACGGCGGCCGCCAGCGGAGAGCGGGGCACAAGCTCCAGCCCGCCGGTATCCACGAGGCGCACGCGGCGGCCTCGCCACGTGATCGAGGCCTCGATGCGGTCGCGGGTAATCCCCGGCGCGGGGTCCACCAACGCCTGGCGGCGGTGGATCAGCCGATTGAATAACGACGATTTCCCCACGTTGGGGCGGCCCACGATGGCCACCGTGGGCCAAGAGCCGGCCTCGCACATGGCGTCAGGCCGGGTGGCCGTTCAGGAGCCGGTTGCCCCGGCGCAGATAGCCGATCCCGGACAGCACGGTCAGCACGACGGTGATCGGCAGAATGACGTGCAGCAACGGGCTCCCCGCCAAGGCGCAGATGACGGTCAGCATTTGCGCGAACGTCGCGGCCTTCCCCATCCTCGAGGGGATCACCTCGAACGCCCCGGTCATCAGGTAGATCACGAGCGACCCTAACACGAGAATCACATCCCGGCTGACGACGAGGATCGGCACCCACGCCGACAGTTTGTACGCCGGCGGCAGCGTGCTGATGAGCGTCAGGCAGAGATAGGCGGTGATCAGGAACAGCTTATCCGCCAGCGGGTCGAGGATCGTGCCAAGGCGCGTGCTCTGCGCCATGGCCCGCGCCACGTAGCCGTCCACCGCATCCGTGACCACGCCGACGACAAAAATGGCGAGCGCCGCGTAGCGCAACCACTCATCGGGCGGGCGATAGTACACCAGGCACCACACAAAGAATGGGATGAGCAAGATCCGAAAAATCGACAGCTTGTTGGCCAGGCTCATCCCGCCGCCGAGCTGCGGCGAATGGTGCGGCACCCGCTCGCCGCAGCCACTGCGCGGCGGTGGGGTCACTGCGCCTGCGTGTTGGACGAGGCCGTGCTCGGCGTCGTTGGCGCGGCGGCGCCCGGCTGTGCCGGGGCCGTGCTGCCCTGCAACTTCAGCGCCGTCCCGTCATCCGGGCAATACGCGAGGTCGCGCGTGAACACCTTCCCGCACGTCGGGCAGAACATATTCCGCTGCGACGAGCCGATGGCGCCGCCGGCCAGTCCGCCGCCCAGCGCGCCGACGCCGGCGCCGATCAGCGCCCCCTCGCCGGTCTCGCCGGATTGATGGCCGATGATCGCCCCCAGCGCCGCGCCGGCCGCCGCCCCCGTCGCAGCCCCGATGCCGGCCCCTTTCTGCGTGGGATCGGTTGTCGAACACCCGGCCAGCCCGACCAAGCAACCGGCCGCCACCCATTGGATCATTCGTGTGGTCATCGCATGAACCTCCTCTGGTGACTGTAGTCTACCGCAAGACGCGGACCCGTTTCAACGGCCAGTAAATCACCATCGCCTTGCCAACCATGTGCCCCATGGGCAGGAACCCCCAGTACCGGGAATCGCGCGAGCTGGCGGAATTGTCCCCGAGCACGAAATAATGCCCCGCGGGGACGCGGACCGCCAGGCCCGGTTTCCCGTAATCACCGCGGTTGTAATACGACCGCTCGCGGAAGACGGCCGGCTCGGTGATCGGGCGCCCGTTGACCCACAGCCGGGACTCCTTGATTTCGACGAGCTCCCCTTCGAACGCCACCAGCCGCTTGATGAAATCGCGGTGGTCCTCCTCCGTCGAGCGGAACACGATGATGTCGCCGCGCCGCGGCGCGTGGAGCGCCGGCAGGCGCCATGTGCTGAACGGCACCCGCGCGCCGTAGAGAAGTTTGTTGACGAGGAGCCGGTCCCCCTCCATCAAGGTCGGCCGCATCGAGCCGGTCGGGATCTTGAACGCCTGCACGACGAACGTCCGGATCGCCAGCGCCAGGATGACGGCGACGAGGATGGATTCGGCGTACTCTCGCCACAAAGCCTTAGTCCGGGGCGACGCCATCACAGCTTGAGCACCGCCATGAACGCCTCTTGCGGGATCTCCACTTTGCCGAACTGCTTCATGCGCTTTTTCCCTTCGCGTTGTTTTTCCCATAGCTTGCGTTTGCGGGTGATGTCGCCGCCGGAGCAGCGCGCCGTCATGTCCTTGCCGAGCGGGCGGACCGTCTCGCGGGCGATCACGTGCGACCCGACCGCCGCCTGCACCGCCACCTCGAAGAGCTGGCGGGGGATCAGGTCTTTGAGCTTGGTGACGAGGTCCCGGCCGCGCAGGTACGCCTTCTCCTTCGGCACGATCGAGGAGAGCGCGTCGCACGGGTCGCCGTTTAAGAGGATGTCGAGCTTCACCAAGGCCGCCGGGGCGTAGCCGCGGAACTCGTAGTCCATGGAGCCGTAGCCGCGCGTCACCGATTTCAAGCGGTCGTGAAAATCCACGATCACCTCCGCCAGCGGGAATTCGTAGATCAGCATCGCCCGGTCGGTCCCGAGGTACTGCGTGGACTTGTAGAGGCCGCGGCGGTCCTGGGCCAGCGCCATGACCGGCCCGAGGGCGTCCGACGGCGCGATCAGGAACGCGCGGATCATCGGCTCCTCGATGGCGTCCACCTCGCCCGACGACGGGAGTTTCGTCGGGTTGTCAATCTCCGCCGTTCCCCCGCGGCGCAGGCGGACCCGGT
>JACQRF010000156.1 GCA_016206635.1 Candidatus Omnitrophota bacterium | reverse complement strand
GTCCAGTAGTGCGGGTTCCCGTACAGATGGATGTCCCCCATCACCCGCGACAACGGCCTGTCCGGAATCTCCAACAGTGCGATCCCCCGCGACAGGTCCAGCTCGCCGGGCTGGCCGGGAAACACCTGGGCATTCCCGGCGGCGTCCAACAGCGGCGCGCGCCACACTTCCAGATCCAGGCCGGCATGGACGAATAGGTCGGCCTTTTTGACTTTCAGCACGTCGCTGGGTCTCGGCTCGATGAAGTGCGCGTTGAACCGCGGCGGGGCGATGACCGACGCCTCGACATGCTCCCCGCCGATTTGCTTGACTATCTCGGCGAAGGTGGAGAGGGTGGCCGCCACCCGTACCGGTGGCGCGGCCGCCGCCCCTGCCTGACCGGCAGGCAGGCCAGCGGCCGCGAGCAGCGCACCCCCAATGAGAACACCAATCGCTCGTCGCAACATGGGCGCCTCCGGTTATTGCAACTGATGTTTGTGGGCGCCGATCGCCACCGTGCCTTGCAGGAACACGGCGTCATCGGTCTTGGCATTCGCCCGCTCCTCGTGCCGGTACTGCAGCCGCCATCGGGCCCACTCGCTCTGGTAAAACGTCAGGAACGCGCTCAGGCCTTGGTCGGCATGGCGGGGGGCCGCTGTGTCGAGCAACCGCACATGATCGGCCCGGCCCCCGACCGACCAGCGCGGGGCGAAGCGGTAGTCGGCCTGCAGGTATGCGCCCCAGGGGTGCCGGTCGAACTGCGTGGTCGCGCCGGTGTCGGCATGAATCGCGTATGCCTCATCCCGGTGCTGCAGGTAGAACTCCCCCTGCAGCTTGAGTTTCGTCGTGGGCGTCAATGCGTTCAGGTAGGTCGCATCCACGCCCAGCACATTCACCTCGAAGCGGCCGTCGCTGTCGCGGGAGCCGATCAGGTGCGACAACCCAACCTCCACGTTCGCCGCGTCGCTGAGGTCTTTGAAGGTCTTCAGGTGGCTGTACAACGTGGGTTGCCGTCGGCTCGACCCGAAGGTCGTGGCCCCCTCGCCCACCCCGCCCTCCAAGAGGCCGACGCTCGGCTCCAGCACCCAGCCGGCCGGGCCTCCAAACACCCGGGTCAGGTCAGCCCCGCTCCGGAAGTACCCCTCCGCCCCGAAATATTTCCTGACGACGATTGGCTCATCCACGGTCCACAACTGATCGCGGTGGATCGCCGCGGCCTTGCCGATCTTCGGAAAAAACCGGCCGAAGCGCCCCTTGAGGCCCCCTGGGATCCCCCAGTGGGTCAGGTAGGCCTCCTCGACATCGGCCGCCTCAAAGTCCGAGAAGGCGAATGTCGCATCGAGGCGGCTATAGGGGTCCACGTAGCCGCTGACGATCAACTCCACTTCCCGCGCCGCGATCCGATCATTGCCATCCGCATCGGCCCCGTCCTGCGACGAGGTCGCGACGATGTCGGCCAACAGGCCGATCTCCGGCAAGGCCGCGCCCAATTGGCCGGGCAATGCCATCGGCGATGGGGTGGTCACCGATGGGGGCATGCCCACCGGCGTTGGGGACGTTTGGATCTTTCCCTCCAACGCCTCGATCTTGGCTTGCTGTTGTTCAATCAGCCGCTGCTGGGTCTCGAGGGTCTTCTGCAGGGCCTCCACGCTCCGGCGCAGCGACCGGAGTTCTTCGGCGGTGTCGGACCCGGCATCCGCGAAGACGGATGGGGCCGCCACAAGGGCGCCGGCCCATAGGCCGGCGATGAGACGATGGGACGCTCGCATGACGCACTCCTGGTTATAAGGATGTATGGATGAAGTCGGTGAAACTCGAGAAAATCTGGGGTGTTACGAGAACAGCGGAGGGGCGCGGCCGAACGGGGTGGCGACGCTCGGCTGGGCGCCGAGCGCGAAGAAATGTGCTTCCACCAATCCAGCCGGATGATCGGGTTGCGCCGGCACGATCAGCGCCGGGGCCTCGACGACCGGGGTCGAGTGGGCGCGGCAGAACACGCAGTCGTGCCCGGCCGGGACATTCTCGTGGGAATGGGGCAGGACCGCGCCGACCCCGACGGCGACGAACGCCGCCATGAGGCCGAGGATCAGGACTGTCCGCCATGGAGCCGGTTTCATGGGAGGGTCATCCTACGACCAACCCCACAAACGCGTCAAGTGAAATAGGGGCGGTTCTAGAACCGTCCCTATTTCCTAGCCGGCGAGATGAATCACCAACTCGGTGGCGAACGCCACGAAAAATCCGATGAGCAATCCGAGATGGGCCGCGATTTCGCTCCGCAGCTGGCGCCCGATATGGAGCAGCTCGCCGACCACATAGAGGATGCTGCCAGCCGCCAATGAGAGGCAGAAGAGCTCCGACGACTTCGAGACCCACGCCCCGCCCAGGACCGCCCCCAACACGGTTGGGGCGCCGCCGATCACCCCGAGCAGGCCCAGCCACGACCAGGAGGCCCGGATCCCCGCCAGCGGGGCTGCGATCCCAAACCCTTCCGCCGCATTATGCAAGCCGAACCCGACGGCCAGGAACCAAGCCAGGCGCGTGGCGCCGACGGCGTGCTCTTGGCCGATCGCCAGCCCTTCGCCGAAGTTGTGAAGGCCGATCCCGATCGCGATCATCAAGGCCAGATGTCGCGCGCGCTCGATAGGGGTCGGTGGGTCAGAGGCAGCGCCCGCTCGCGGCGGCCGCTGGGCGGCGCGCGTCGCGATGAATCGCCGCTCGAACCAGACAAGGCCGAGCAACCCGATCGCCACACCGGCGACGAGGAGGCCGGCCGCCGGCAGCGCCGCGCCGATCCCGGCGGCCCCTTCCGCCGCATGCTCGACCGCGTCCTCGACCGCCTCGAGTCCCTTGCCCAAGATCTCCACCAAGAGGAACACCAAGATCCCGGTCGACAGGGCGTTCAGGAACGCCCGGGTCCGGTCGGTCACCCGCGGCAACCGGGCCACCGGCAACCCGCAGAAAATCGTGATCCCCGCCAAGAGTCCGAGCTGCCAGTGCACCGGCATTAGAAGGTCTCCTCGATTCTGAATTGTATCGGCATGCGACACCGGCTCGCCACCGACCGACCAAAACGCCGGGCCGGGGTGAATCGCCACCCGCGCACGGCCATCGCGGCGGCTTCATCCAACACGAGGGAGCCGGAGGACCGCTCCACCGTGACGGCCCGCGGGCGCCCCACGGCATCCACCTCCGCCAACAACCACACGGTCCCTTGAATGTCCTTGAGATACGCCTCGCGTGGATACGGCGGCGGGACGTTCTGTGCGTAGCGGGGCGACTCGTCCTCGGCCCCCACCTGCTCGATCGAGGAGACCGACGCGCGCGGCGTCGGCGGCGCGGGCCTCGGCAGCGGGACCTCGACCTCCGGCGTCGCCGGCCGCTCCTCGGGTACCTGAAACACCAGCGCGACACTCGTCGGGCCGCTGGTCACCGACACGGCCGCCGGGCGGGTCACCAGCCCAGCCCCGGCCCCGAAGACCGCGCCATGGAGCGCCAGCGACACCACCCATGGGGCCCATCGAGTCATTGGGGCGCCCCGTTCGCCGGCGGCGCCTGGACGGCCAAGACGACCTGCCTCAGCCCGCTGCGCCGTGTGAGGTCCAGCACGCGCACCACCCGCTCATGCGACACCGATTTGTCGGCATTGAGCACCACCGTCACGGGCGGGGTCCGGCCGGCGAGCACGGCCAGCGCCGCCGCCAGCGCCGTATCGCTCATCGGCTGCTGGTCCAGGTGCGCCCGCCCGTCGGCCCCCACCGAAACGTAGACCAGCCGCCGGTCTTTCGGAGGCTGTTCGGCGGTCTCGGCCGACGCCAGGTCCACCGCGATCCCCCCATGCGGGACCATCCGGATCGTGATGTAGATGAAGAAGGTCAGCAGCAGGAACATCACGTCAATGAGCGGGATCATCTCGATCCTCGCCCGCCGCGGGGCGGCGCGCCACCGGCCGAAGGCCATGTCAGCGGGCGTCCGCCGGGGTGAGCGCCGCCGGGTGGCGCGGGTCCGCGGCCGGCAGGCCTTTGGCCTGCGCGTATAAAATCTCGAATTCCCGCGCGTATTTCTCGAGGCGGAAGGCGATGCGGTCGCTGAACGTCAGGAACAGGTTGTAACACACGAGCGTCGGCATCGCGATGGTCAGCCCCGCGGCCGTGGTGATCAGCGCCTCGGCGATCCCGGCGCTCACCGCCTGCGGGTCGGCGATCGCCGTCTGCCCGATCAGGTTGAACGAGCCGATGATCCCGGTCACCGTGCCGAAAATCCCCAACAGCGGCGCCAGCGTGATGCAGGTGTCGAGCCCCGCCAGCGACGCGCGGGTGCGCTCGACGGTGGCGTCCACCTCCAGCTCCAACGCATCGTGGAGGGCGCGGTCACCGTGGCCCAGCGCCCGGGCCAAGGTCTGCACGATCGGATTCGCCGCCTCCCGGCCCCGCAGGATCTCCTTGAGCCGGCCGTGCCGCACCTGCTCAAAGAACTGGGCGATCTCCCCCGCCTGCGCCTGCCGCCGGAACCGCCACCAGAACGCGGCGCGCTCGGCGATCAACGCCAGCGCGGCGATGGAGCAGCCCAGCAGCGGCCACATGACCGGCCCGCCTTTGATGAATCCTTCGACCACCACGTTCGTCACCACGATCAGACCCCTCCGTGTCCGTTAGAACTCAACCCGCATCCCCGCATAGTACGACCGCCCGGGCACCGGCTCGATGCCGTCCGACCGGACGCGGGAATAGTACGTCTCATCAAGCAGGTTGTTGATTCCCACCAGCAGGGCGGCGCGCCCTGGCCAGAGGGCCGTGGCGCCGCTTCCTCTGACCGCAGCCGCTGGCCGACGACCGCCCGGGGGACCCCAGGCATCAACAAGGTGTGCACGTCCATCCTCGGCAGGCGGACGCGGCGGCCGTGCAGGTCCACCAGGTCGTTTTGAAACCGGCGGATGACCTCGGCGGCCGTCTCCAAGACCTGCTGAGGCGCCCGCGCCGTGGCCTGCTGCAGCCATCGGCGGACATGCTCCGCAAACGCCTGTTCGGCGACCGGCAGTTCCACATGGACCGGGCTTTGCTGAAGCCGGTAGACGGCTTCCAGCCATAATCGGAAGAGGTGGCGGCTGACACAGCAAAACACGCCGCGCCGCACCACCAACCCGTGCTCGGCCAACGTCCGGACCGCCCGGGTGACAT
>JACQRF010000169.1 GCA_016206635.1 Candidatus Omnitrophota bacterium | reverse complement strand
TCTCCTCCATCCCGGCGGCGGGAGGCGCGAGGGTGAAGGCCAAGAGGTCGCCGTGCCCGCTCAGGGCCGTCACGGCCCGACGCGGCGGCACAACCAGGACATCGCCGGCCCGCAACGGTCTCGGCTGGTCGCCGTCGAATTGGATTATGGACTCGCCATCAAATTGAACGAGGACCGCCTCGGCGGAGGGGTTGACCAGCAACGGCTGCGGCAGGTGTGCGGCCGCGCTGAGGGCGTATCGGGTGACGACCAATGGCGATCCGGGGAAAGCGACTGGGTGCCCTGACTTGACCGATGTCTCATACAGCCACAGAGAACCGACCGGCGTGGTGACCGTGGCCGTGGAGGCGCTGACGGGATCTGGAGCCCCCGTCGAGAGGAGGCGCAGGGTCAGCAAAACCGGTGGTGGCCACGCGGCGTACGCGCCGGAGATCGCCACATACGTGGTGCCCGCCGGCACCCGGATCAACAATCCCGCCGCGAACGATATCGCCCCTGACGCTGGTGCTACCCAAAAGCTGCCTGTGCCCCTGACCACGAGGTGGTAAGCCTCCCGAGAGGCCGAGGCGTAATCGAAACTGCCTCCGGGTTGCGAAACCGCCACTGAGAGCTGACCGGTGTTGAAAAGCTCGATCTCGTTGAGTGGCCCCCGAGGACGCGTTTCGATCGGGAGGGCCGTCCAGAGATTCTTGACCACGACCTCTTCGGCACCGGCGGCCGGGCTGGGCGGCCCGGCGACCAGGGCGGATTCGAGGCCGGCGCGCTGGGCGGTGGTCTCCTGCTGAGGACCACGGAGGGCAAAGCCAACGGGGGCTGACCCCTGGTGGACACCAGGGGTCAGCCCCCCAAGGCACGGGAACGCCAGGGAGAGACTCAGGACAAGCGCGATCAACCAACGAGGGGTCACAGAAAAACTATACCTGAGCCGGTGAGAGAAAACAAGTCATTAAGTAAATATTTATCAATACTAACCCAGGATTTTTATGACGGGGCGCCGGCGTGGAGGTCTGCCAGCTGGTATACTTGGAGTGGCGGGAGGAGGGTTGGGCGAACGGCGCCCGCCGAAGGAGGCACGATGGAAGGTGGTCACGCCTAGCCGGGCGGGGGTCGAGTGAGCCAGGCCCCGCCCGGTTAGTCTTTGTTACGGCTTCTTGCCGGCCCCGAGCGCTGCTAAGTCCTGCAAGACTTCGTCCGGGTGGGTGTCCGGCTTGACCTTCGGATAGATCTTCGCGATCTTGCCCTGGGGATCCACCAAGAACGACATCCGGTTGATCCCCATGTACGTCTTGCCCATGAACGACTTTTCGCCCCAGACGCCGTAGGCGTGCACAACCGTTTTCTGGTCGTCGGCCAGCAGCGGGAACGGCAGTGTGAATTTCTCGGCGAATTTCTGGTGGCTCTTCACCGAATCCGCGCTGATGCCCCACACGACGGCCTTGATCTTCGCGAACTGCGGGAAGCGGTCGCGCAGCCCACAGGCCTCCGTGGTGCAGCCCGGGGTGTCGTCCTTCGGATAGAAGTAGATCAACACCCACTGGCCCCGGTGCGCCGACAACGTGCGCGGCGCCCCGTGCTGGTCCAACAATGTGAAATCCGGGGCGGCCTGCCCCGCTTTCAGTTCCTGCTGGTTCGCTGACACGGCGCCCATAGTGAATCCCCCCAATGCCCCCACGAGACACCCTCTCCCCATCGCTCGATCGCACCACCGGTGCACGACGGCCATTATACCGCGGCCAACAACCCTCGGAGTGTGGCGAGATTTGTGATGTCTTCGGCGCAGTCGTCATCCTTCGGGGTCTCGAGGACCATCGGGATTGACCGCAGGCGGGCATCATTCATGAGGCCGCGGAACGCCGTCAGGCCGATGGCCCCCTGCCCGATATGTTCATGGCGGTCCACTCGCGAGCCCAGCGGCTTTTTGGAATCGTTCAGATGAATGGCGCGGAGCCGGTTGAATCCGACGATCCGGCTAAACTCAGCCATGACCTGCCGATAGCCGGCCTCGGTGCTGAGGTCGTACCCGGCGGCGAAGACGTGGCAGGTGTCGAAACAGATGCCGACGCGCTCGGCCGGCGCCGTCAATTGCAACAGGGTCGCCAGCTGCTCGAAGCGGTGGCCGACACAACTGCCCTGGCCCGCCGCGGTCTCGTAGAGGAGCTGGACCTTGGCGCCAGCGGTGGCGTTCAGCGCACGGCCGGCGGCGGCCGCGATCCGCTGCAGGCATTCCTCCTCGCCGCTCTCTTTGCGCGCGCCGGGATGGAGCACGAGGAACGCGAGCCCGAGCGATTCGGCCCGCTCCAGCTCGATTCGCAGGGCTTGCTCCGACCGTTTCGCGGTGCCAGGGTCCGGCGAGCCGAGGTTGATCAGGTAGGCGCTGTGGGCGAAGCAGGGGGTGATGCCGCTGTCGGCGGCCGCCCGCCGGAATTCCGCCGCCTGCGCGGTGGCGATGGGCGGGGCGTACAACTGATGGTTGGATTTCGTGAAGAGCTGGATCGTGTCGCAGCCGACGTTGAGGCCCATCTCGACGGCGCGGGTCAACCGCCCGGCGATCGACATGTGGGCGCCGAGGCGGGGGCCGCGACCCCGAGCGCGCGCGGCCACCGTTAGAGCCC
Organism: Candidatus Omnitrophota bacterium; assembly: GCA_016206635.1. Lineage (GTDB taxonomy): Bacteria > Omnitrophota > Gorgyraeia > 1-14-0-20-64-10 > JACQQZ01 > JACQRF01. The sequence goes on along the minus strand of JACQRF010000169.1, from coordinate 5,769 downwards.
GACGAGGAGGTCGGCCCCTTCGACCTTCACCGGGTAACAGGACACTGTTGCCTCGGGATTCACCGGCGAGACGCCAGTCGTCACGTCGAACCGCCAGCCGAGCCAGGGACAGGACACGACGTTGTGTTCAAGATAGCCCTCGCCGAGCGGGCCGCCGCGGTGCGGGCAGCTGCCCTCGACGGCGTGGAACTGGCCGCCCACATTGAAGATGGCGACCTGCTGGCCTTCGATCTCGAACGTCCGCCCTTCCCCGTCCGGGATATCGGCCGTCTGCCCGATTTTCACGAAGTTCGGCATGATCAACCCCTTCCACCCCTCACCCCACCCTTCTCCCCTTCAAGGGGAGAAGGCAACGGGTGAGGGGTCTGCTGGCCGGCCACACGGCGGGCGACCGACACCAACAGCTCCAATTTCTGCAGCGCCCGGCCATGCGGCAAGAATTCCAGCCCGCAGTTGGGGGTCAGCCACACGCGCGCGGCGCGGCCTTTCACCGCCTGATCAACGAGCGCGGCCACGGCGTCCGGCGATTCCAGCTGGGTGTTGCGCGCGTCGAGGACGCCGAGCGCCACCTGCTGCGGCAGCGCCGAGAGCCGGCCGGCCAGCGCCGGGCCGGTCACGAGATCGAGCGACAGCACGTCGGCGTCCATCGCCGCGAGTCGGGAGATGAGCGGCGTCACATCGTGGAAATACAGCGCCACCCAGCGCGTCGCCTGGATGCCGCGGAACACGTCGTTGATCGCCTGAATCCCGGCCTCCGCCATCGGCTGGTTCGGCTCCAGCGCCGGCTCATCCAACTGGATGTGCGTGGCGCCGGCCGCCGCCAACGCCTCGACTTCCTTGCGCAGCGCCGAGGTCATCTCGCGCAGCAAGCGCTCCGGTTTGGCCTGGCCGTTTCGTTGATCCTCGGCCAGCACCGTGAACGTCAGCGGTCCCGGCAGCGCCACTTTGAGCGGCTTGGTGGCCATCCCCCTGGCCTGCTGGAACCCGTTGGCGAGGATCGGGGCGGTCCAGGTCGGCGCGCCGCTGATCAGCGGCCGGCGATAATAGACATTGTTATCGAAGTAGCGGCGCAGGCCGCCGAGCGTGACCCCTAGCAGCGCGGCCCCCACCGGGTGCGTCAGATCCTCCCAGCGGATCTGCCCATCGGTGATCAGATCCAGACCCGCCCGCTCCTGCTCCTGGATGACGCGCCGGGTGGCCCCCTGCAGCGCCTGCTCGAGCCCCGCGTCGTTGACCTGCTGCTTCTGCCAGCGGTCAATGAGGCCGGGGAGATTCTCCTGGTTGTCGTCCGTGACTTTCGGATAGCTGCCGACGACGGTGGTCTTCATGCGCGTCCCTTTCGTGTGCGCGATCGTTTGGGGCCCGTGAGGGCGAATGGGTCGTCCAAGAGGTGCGCGATGCGAGGGTCGTTCATCAGGCCGCGCTGCTCCATGATCTCGCGGATCGAGCGGCCGGTGGCCACCGCCTCTTTCACCAGCGCGGCCGCCTGGCCGTAGCCGAGGGACGGGTTGAGCGCCGTCGCCAGGCCGACCGAGTGGTCGGCGTAGTCCCGGCACCGCCGGGCGTCCGCCGTGATGCCCGCGACGCACTTCGTGGTAAACACGCGGAGGGCGTTCGTCAAAATCGTCGTCGAGAAGATCAGGTTGTGCGCGACCACCGGCATCATCACGTTGAGCTCGAGCTGGCCCGCCTGGGCCGCGTACGCCACCGTGGTGTCGCAGCCGATCACCTGGAAGCAGACCTGGTTGAGCAGCTCCGCCATGACGGGATTCACCTTCCCCGGCATGATGGACGAGCCGGGCTGCACGGCCGGCAGCGTAATCTCCGCCAACCCGGTCCGCGGCCCGGAGCTCAACAACCGCAGGTCGTTGGCGATCTTGGTCAGCTCCAGCGCGAGGCCGCGGAGGGCCGACGAGACCGCGACGATGTCGCCGAGACTCTGCGTGACCTCGAACAAATCGTCGGCGGGCCGGACCGGCAGCCGCGTGCGCCGGGCCAGGACCTTGGCGACCGTGGCCCGATACCGCGGGTGGGCGTTCAGCCCGGTCCCCGCCGCCGTCGCGCCGAGGTTCAGCTCCAGCAGCCCGTCGCGGGCCGCCGCCAGCCGCCGGCGCTGTTTGGCAATCACGTGGGCATACCCGCCGAACTCCTGGCCGAGGCGCACCGGCACCGCGTCCTGCAGGTGGGTCCGCCCCGATTTGACGATCGCGTCGAACGCGGAGGCCTTGCGCCCAAGCGCCGCCGTGAGCTGATCCAACGCCGCCAGCAGGTCGGGCAACGTCATCAGCGCGCTGAGCCGGATCGCCGCCGGGATCACGTCGTTGGTGGACTGCGCCATGTTCACATGGTCGTTGGGATGCACCGGGCGGTAGGCGCCACGGCGGCCGCCGAGGCGCTCGTTGGCCCGGTTGGCCAGCACCTCGTTCACGTTCATGTTGAGCGACGTCCCGGCCCCCGCCTGGTAGACGTCCACGACGATCTGGTCCTGCAAACCGCGCCGGTTGGCGAGGAGGTCCTCCGCCGCCTGGCGGATGGCGCGGCCGCGCCGGGCGTCGAGCTGCTTGAGGGTCAGGTTCGACGTGGCCGCCGCCCATTTGATAAGGCCGAGGGCCCGCAGGATCGGCGGGGCGAACCGGCGCCCGCTGATCGGGAAATTCTCGAGGGCGCGGACGGTTTGGACGCCGTAATAGGCGGCCGCCGGCACCGGCTTGGGTCCGAGGGAATCGGTTTCAATGCGCATGGGAGCGGCCATTATATCACCGGGCCAGGCATTTCCGCAGGACGTAGGGCAGGATGCCGCCGTGCCGGTAATAGTCCAGCTCCAGCGGGGTGTCCACGCGGGCGCGGGCGGAAAAGGTCTTGGCCGTGCCGTCGGGCGCGGTCGCCCGCACCGTGATTACGCGGCCCGTGGTGAGCTCGGCGTCCACGCCGTCCAAGTCGAAGATCTCTCGGCCGGTGAGTGTGAGCGTCGCCCGGCTCTGCCCCGCCTCAAATTCCAGGGGCAGGATCCCCATCCCGAGCAGGTTGCTGCGATGGATCCGCTCGAAACTCTCGGCGAGCACCGCCTTGACGCCCAGGAGCGCCGTCCCCTTGGCCGCCCAATCGCGGGACGACCCGGCCCCGTACTCCTGGCCCGCCACGATGAGGAGCGGGATGCCGGCCTGCTGGTATTGGAGGGCCGCGTCGTAGATCGGCATCTCCTCACCTGCCTGTCCAGCAGGCAGGTCGGTCAGCCACGAGCGGGTCCACCACCCCTCCCGGCCTGGCGCCAGCTCGTTCCGCAGGCGGACATTGGCAAATGTCCCGCGGGTCATCACGCGGTCGTTGCCGCGCCGGGCCCCATAGCTGTTGAACGCCTTCGGATCGACGCCCTGGGCGATCAGATAGCGTCCCGCCGGGCTGTCGAGGGCGATTGAGCCGGCCGGCGAGATGTGATCGGTCGTCACGGAGTCGCCGACCATCACCAGCACACGCGCCCCGCGGATCGGGGCGATCGGCGGCGGCGTGGGCGGGCAGCTCGTTACGTACGGCGGCTCCTGGATGTAGGTGCTGGCGGGGTTCCAGGGGTACAAGGTGCTGTCGCCGCCGGGGATCTCGCGCCACGCCTCGGTTCCCTCGAGGACATGGGCATATCGCTCCTGGAACATCGCCGGCGTCACCGCCTGGCGGACGGCGTCCGCCACCTCCTGCGGCGTCGGCCAGATCTCCTTGAGGAACACCGGGCACCCCTGCGGATCGTGTCCGAGCGGCTCTGTGGTCAGATCAATCTCGACCGTCCCGGCGAGGGCGTACGCCACGACGAGCGGGGGGCTCGCCAGGTAATTCGCCCGGACCTGGGGGTGCACGCGCCCCTCGAAATTCCGGTTGCCGGAGAGGACACTGGCGACCACCAACTGGTGCTGCTGGATCGCGGTGGACACCGCCTCCGGCAACGGGCCACTGTTGCCGATGCAATTATGCACGGCGACCGTACCCGCCACGAACGCATGCACATCATCCACCGCGATATCGAACACCGCCTGCGGACCGGCCGGACGTCGGTCGAGAACACCCAGCGTGAAGGTCGGCAAGGTTTCGGAAGTCTTCTCAACACAGTAACGTTTCCCCTGGTCCCCAGCGCCGCGCGGGCGAAGCGGTGCGAACCAGTGCCGTACCCCCAACTGCGTCAAGAATTCCACCGGTGAGGGGAAGCCACATCCTTCGCGGTGCAAGGGCCGGAACCGGCGGTTTTCTGCCGTCGGCAGTCGCGAAAAACGATCGTGCCCCTCCAACAACGAGTAGTGAGGGAAAATGATGGTCTCGCGCTGACGCAGCGCTGACGCCGCTTCCGCACGCACGGTATGGAATGCGAGTTCCGGCCGGCGGTGGTGGGAGGCCTCCACCTGCCCTGACATCCATAGGCGTTGCAGGCCGATCCGTTCCACCGTCCGCCAATAGACGGCTGCGGCGCTCGCCCGCATCGCCTTGTCCACGCAGTACCGGAACCCCACGCGCTCCACGAACGAGAGGCCGTCCGGCAATTGCAGGCGCACCTCGACCCGAGGACCGCCATCGCGAGCCGCCGGATACGAAGAAACGGCACGGCGCACTGGATATTGATAGACGCTTGCGCCACCGGTCTTCACGCCACAGCGCGCCAAGAGGCGACCGATGTGTCCCATCATGTCGCGGAGCGCCGCGACATGTTCCGGTCGGGCTGTCTGCGAATAGACCGGAGGGTGAAGGATCGCCTCTTCTTCGCGCCCGCTCATGCGCTTCAAGACGGGCGCCTCGCCATCCGCTCCAAAGAGACCGCCCAGAAATTCCCGGACCATGGCGATGGGACAATCGTCCTTCAGCACCAAGGCCGGCAGGCTTGGAGCGTGATTGATGCGGCGACCCGTCTGGACTCCCGGCAACGCCATGATGGCTCGGGTCAACCCCGCCGGGAGCACGACGGTCCATTTGCGCTCATCGTACCGCGTGGCCGCCGGACGTTTGCCCGTCACCAGCTCGACATCGTTGAGCACCACTTGGCGATCCAGCGCCTGGCCGACATGCATACGGCCTTGTCCCAACACGCTGATGGATCCATCTTCAAGCAGATGGCCCAGGAGGCGCGCGAAGGCGAGGGTACGCAAGCGGTGATGGGACGTCTCCATGCTGAACGACATGCCGCCGGCACGCAGGCTGTAGCCGGTTTCGTCGGGGGACGACTCATCCAAGGGGGCTTCTAAGCCGACCACGACGCGATCGTGACCCAAGACTAACTCGTCCGTCCGCACCCAGCGTCCACCCTGGCACAGAATCTTGTGGTCCGGCGTACACACCAGCGTGCGGCCATCCTGCAGGACGAGCGAGACACAATCCCGAATCCCTTGAATCATCGTTTCGGCGTGGAGCGCCGTGGCCAATCTGCCGTCCCCCATCGGTCCGAACACCACAGCACCGCCTCCCCGCGGCAACTCTTCGATGCGGCGCGCCGTGCCATTGGCTAACAACACGGGGGTGCCGGCCGCGATGCACGTGGTGCAGCCGTAGCCGACGGTGTGGAAACCGAGTCGTTCGAGGTACGGGGTGAGCCCTGCCTTTGCCAAGTAGGCGGTCACGACCCCTGAGCCGGGGGCGAGGCTGGTTTTGACGAACGGCTGGACGGACAGGCCGCGCTCGACGGCGTGCTTGGCGAGCAGCCCGGCGCCGAGCATCACGGACGGGTTCGAGGTGTTGGTGCAGCTGGTGATCGCGGCGATGACAACGGTCCCATGGCCGATCTCCGCCTCGCCGCCGGCC
>JACQRF010000158.1 GCA_016206635.1 Candidatus Omnitrophota bacterium | reverse complement strand
GGTCCATCTGGTCGAGCCGCTGGTCTACTTGGTCGAGCCGCTGGTCTATCTGCGCGAACCGCTGGTCCATCTGGTCGAAGCGGCGGTCCATCTGGTCGAGCCGCTGGTCTACTTGGTCGAGCCGCTGGTCTATCTGCGCGAACCGCTGGTCCATCTGGTCGAAGCGGCGGTCCATCTGGTCGAGCCGCTGGTCTATCTGCGCGAACCGTTGGTTGACCTGCTCAAAGCGGCGGTCAACATCGCGGAACCCCGCGATGACGGCCGTTTCCAACAGATCAATGCGTTGTGTCAGCCGCTGCTCGAGACGATCCATCTTGGCCTCGAGCAGACTGTGGCCTTCGGCGACGGCGCGTTGGCCGGCGAGGACTTTTTCCAACAACACTTCGAACCGGGCTCGTTCACTGGGCTGACGGGCCATCTCGCAAACTCCCTGTGGGTTGCGCGGGGGATGTCGTGAGCGGAGGGCCGTACTCTACCGCCCCTCTCACGCGATGGCAAGGAGTTTTTGCCGGCAGTCCTTGTTAGAGGTAGCGGGAGACGAGGTCGTACGCGGTGCGGATAATAGTGGTGGTGAGGGTTGCGGGATCGTAGGGGTTGCCGGACCTTTGGAAGGCGGAACCGAGGTTCACGACAAGGTACGCGAGCGCCGCGCGGGGTGTGTAGAGAATCTGCCCCGGATACCGATCCTGAAGATACGTGGTACGTGACGAGGAGTTCGGGTTCCGCATACCCTCAAAGAACTGCCCGGCTTCGTCCACAGCGGCCTCGGCCGTCTCGGCGACGACGTGGAAAAACGGAATACCCAACTCCGCATAGGCCTTCTCGAGCGCGTCACGGTCGGACCCGTAGGAGATTCCGATGATTTGGGGGGGCCGGCAGGAGGCGGTTATCAAGCAATTGCCGGGCCATGGCCGGATCGGTGACCGCGGCGTAGGGGGCCGCTGTGGGAGCCGGCAGGTTGCTCACCATCCGATGCATCACGACCGCCCCGGCAACGGCCTCACCCAAGAAGACAGCGGCGCCGGGGGTGATCCGACGGCCGATCTGCAGCTTGAGCCCGTCCAGCGCGGCGAGGGCCTGCCGGACGTCGGCGAGGGTGGCGGGGCCGCGCAACTTGGCAAAGGCGAGGGCGGTGGCCGTTTGTGCCGCCGCGAGATCGAGGTAGGTCGTAATCTCTTCGCGGTCGGCCTGGTCCCACATCGGCCAGCCCGACACTTCATGGGCGATGACGGGCCATTTCTGCTTGGCGGTTGTGAAGGCGAGGACGGCGTCGGCATAGCGCGACGCTTGCAACGCCGCCAGCCCTTGTTGATAGGCGGTGATCACGGGAGACAGCGCCTGGTCGAAATCCCGCTGCAGCGCGGCGTCGCTCAACCGCGGGTCGTCCGGCAATGCGAATTGTTCGACCTCCTCGGCGCCGGCGGTGAGGGCGGTGGTGAGGGTAGCGGCCGTGTCCTTGCCTTCCAGGCCGGCTTGGGTGCGGAGGGCGTGGGCCGGGACGGCGGGCAGCGTCAGGCCGAGGACCAGCGCTAGGGACAGGCCCCGAAAACCGCAAGACCTGAGGGGGTCTGACTCCTGAGCACGAGGGATCAGACCCCGACGGCCGCGAACGAGGGGACGGATCATATACGAGGAAGTCTACTTGATGAGGGCCGAGTTGTCAAGCCCACTCAGATAGAATTATACACTCATTAACTTTTGACGGAGACCCCGGCGAGGAAGGTGTGGGTGTTGAGGCCGGAGTTCTCCTCGTGGAGGCCGGCGTTGGAGATGTGGAGGTGGCGGTACTCCACCAGCACGGCGGTCCGGTCCGAGAGGGCGTACTGGATCCCCAGCGCCCCTTGAATATTAAAATTCACGTCCGCCATCGTTTCCTCGCGGTTGATGTTGGCATAGAGGATGCCGGCGCCGAGGAGCCCGTACGGGGTCCAGCGGCCGATCGGGTTGAGGCGGTACTGCACCTGGAGCGGCGTGACGCCGATGAGCGGGCGGACGTACGGATGGCTGAAGAACGCGCCCCAGAGCTCCGGGTTCCAAGCCCACCGGCCGCGCAGCCAGGCGGGGCCCATGGCGCCGCTGAGCGGGATCACCGTGGACCACATGATCGGATGGAGCTGGTAGTTATTCGGCCGCTGGCGGACGGTGTACTGATAGCCGTAGCCGGCGCGCAGCTCCCAGCGGGCGGCTCTGGGGATGGCCCAGGCGTGGGGGGCGAGGAGAAGGGCCAAACCGACGATGAGCGACAGGGACAGTCCCCTGGGGGAACAGTCCCTGAACTCCGCGGCTAGGTCCATTGGATCACCAGGGAGCCCCAGGCCAGCCCGGCGCCGAAGGCCACCAGGAGCACGTGATCCCCGGATGTGATGCGGCCGTCGCGCACCGCCTCGGCGAGGGCGACGATGGTGGAGGCGGCGGACATGTTCCCGTAGCGGTCAACGTTCAAATACACCTTCTCCATCGGCACCTTGAGCCGGTCCATCACGACGGAGATGATGCGGAGGTTCGCTTGGTGCGGGATGACGCAGGCGATGTCGGCGGCGGTGAGCCCGGCACGCGCCAGCGCTTGCTCGGCGGCGTCGGCCATCGCCCGGGTGGCGATCTTGAACACCTCGATGCCGTTCATCTTCAGGTAGTGGAG
>JACQRF010000153.1 GCA_016206635.1 Candidatus Omnitrophota bacterium | reverse complement strand
GCCCAGACCCGGACCGTCACGGCGATCGAGGTCACCGCCGGCCGCGTCAGCCAGCGCGCCGAGACGCTGGCGGTCCACGCCGAGCCGGTCGAGGGGGGCCACTCGGATACGGTTACGAAGACCGTCACCGCTTTCGACGGGAAAGGCCGTCCCACGGAGGCGACGGAGACGGTTGAGCGTCAGTATACCGTCGGCTACGACGGGACCGAGCTCGGATGGGACGGCAGCGACCCGACGCGCAAGGCGTGGTTCGCCTCCTCGGCCAAGACGGTGTCCCAATTTGGGGAGCTCGCGATCGGGCCGAAGACCGGCTGGGGGCTGGCGGATCCCGACGGCGACGCCGGACCCTTGACGGCCGTGACGGTCAGCGGCAGCACCACCCTGCAAGGCCGGGATCTCTTCGGCGGGGCTGTCACGCAGGTGCGGACGGCGCTGCCGGGCTCCGTGAAGGTGGCCAATGGCCGCGTGACCGAACGGGTCGAGACGCTGCAGGTGACGGCGACGCCGGTGGAAGGGGGCACGACCGACACGACGACGAAGACGGTCACGACGTTCGACATTTTGGGCCGCCCCCAGGAGGCGACCGAGACGATCGAGCATCAGCAGATCCTCGGGTATGACGGGACGACGTTGGATCAGTTCGAGGTCACGCCGGGGGCCCGGACCGTGTCGCGCTTCGGCGCGGTCCACGCGGTGGCCGGCGCCAAGCCCGGCCAGCCGGTGCGGGAGGGGTGGGGGTTGGTGGGTGTTGACACCATTGGGCGGATCACCCTGCGCGGCACCGAGGCATTCGGCGGCAAGATCACGCAGACCCGGTTCGTGAAGGCGACGGGCGTCGCGAACGGCCGCGTGACGAGCCGGCTCGAATACGTGAGCGCCCGCACGGACGCGGTCGAAGGGGGATTCTCCGAGTCGGCCACGCGGACCGAGACCCTGTTCGACGAGCGGGGCCGGCCGACGACCGCCACCTCCCTCATGCTCGCTGAAGATGACGGCGCGCTCAACCTCAAGGGATACCGCGTCGTCGGCATTGACGGGAGCGTCACGACGCTCCGCGCCCGCGACGCCAACTGGAACCCGGCGGATGACCTGCCGGCGCCGTATGAAACCACGGTCACGTACGGCGAGGATGCCGTCCTGAAGATCCCCGGCACGTCGCGGCAGGCCTGGGTGGCTGTGACGCAGACGGAAAAGACCGCCTTGCAGACGCAGACCCACGATCTGCTCGGAACCGTCGCCTACAACGCGGTGACCACGTGGGACGGCTCCACCGAACATCGGTTCACCCGCTTGGCGACCGGCCGGTTCGCCCCCACCAGCCAGACGACGGAGACCCGCAGCCGCACCATTGAAGGGACGCTGCAGGAGCAGATGGCGGTCGCGGACCTGGTCTACTGGAAGGCAGGGGAAGGGGATCCGGCGAAGGGGGAACTGGCGGGGCGGCTCAAGACTGTCACGACGACGCTGAAGGCCGCGGACAGCCCGCTGCCGTACCGCGTGCTCGGCGTGGATGGATCGGAGACGTTCCTGCGGGCGCCGGGGAACAGTCCGTGGAACGAGGGGGATGATCTCAAACCTGACTATGTGACGGTCGTGACCTACGGGCAGGATGCGACCAAACAGGGAGCGTGGCTGCCGACTCGGCAAGAGGAGACAGCCAGCCAATTCCTGCGGACCCGCGACGCGTTCGGCACGCTCACCTACAGCACCGTGACGGTCCGCAACGAGCGGGGGACGCCGCACCAGTTCACGCGGCTGGCCACCGGGCGATTTGTGGCCCATGCGCAGGAGACGGCGGCGGCGACCCGGTCCTTGGACGGCAGCGAACAGCGGCAAACGACAGTGACCGTCAGCGAGTTCGACGCGCGCGGCCGCCAGACGAAGGCCGTGACGACGCTCCAGGCGGCCCCCTATCAGACGAGCGGTTTCGACGGAAGCTTGACGATCCTCCGGCGCGACTATGTCACCGAGGTCCAATTTGGCGACGACCCGGTCCTGACAATCCCCGGCACCGACATCCCGGCATGGTTGCCGCAGACCCAGACCGAACGGCGGGACGGCGCCGCCGCGCCCCAGCAGTTCCGGACGACCGACGCGTTCACGACGATCACCGACGTGGACCAGTGGACCGACTACACCGGGCGGCTGGAGACCGGCCGGTTCGCCCCGAGCCGCCAGACGGTCAAGAGCGTGGCTCAATTGGCCGGCGTGACGCTGCAGACGCAGGACGCCACGACCGAATTCACGTACGAGTTCATCTCCTTGGGGGACGGCACCCGCCGGATGCGCTTCACCCACACCAAGTTGTTGAAAGAGGGCTACAAGGTGACCGGGTTCGACGGCAGCGAGACGACGCTGT
>JACQRF010000152.1 GCA_016206635.1 Candidatus Omnitrophota bacterium | reverse complement strand
GTCCACCTCGAGGGTGGCGTCCCAGGCCACGTCCTTCGCGTTGCCGACCCGCTCCACGTAGTAGTTGCCGTCCAGATCCACCGTCGGCCAGCGGTCGGCGCCGGCGACCGTCACCGCCTCCTTGGCCACCCGCGCGGCCTGCTCGGTGGCCTGCACGGCCGGTTGGCCGACGGCCTTGGCCAGATACGCGGACTCCGGTTGGACCGTCGGCAGGGCCGGCTCGGCGTCCACCAGGGCGCCGAGGGGCTCGATCCCTGTCAGAAATTCCATGAGGTGCCGGGCGACGATGTGTTGCCGGCGCACCTCGTGCCCCTCGGCCTCGACGCGCCGGAGGGCGGCCTTCGCGCTAACCACCTCGCTCGCCCGCGACCGGCCGATTTGCTCGCGGGCTGTGAGGTCGTCCAGCCGCGCCGTCAGCGCTTCCTGAATCATCGCCAGCGCCCCGAGATCATCCTGCAGTTCGAGCAGAAGATAGAAGGCGTTGGCGACGTCCACGAGCAGGAGCTGTTCGGCGTGGGCGGTTTCCAGCTGGCGTTGGGCCCGCTCCGCCTTGGCGCCGCGCATCGCGGCGAATTCCTTGAACCCGGCGAACAGCGGTTGGCTCAGCGTGAATTTCCGCTCCGGCACGTGGCGGAGCGTGAACGCCGTGCTGCCGGTGCCGTCCTGCCGTTTGTCGCTGGAGACGAACGACAGGCGCGGCAAGAGGCCGCTCAACGCTTGGTCGAAGTGTGCCTCCGCCTCCGTGATCAGTTCCTGGTGGATGGCCAGCGTCTCACTCTGCTTCAACGCCAGCCGGTAACAGTCGGCCAGCGTGAGAGGCGCCGGCGCGTCGGCCAGCGCTGGGGCCGCGGCGACCAGCAGCCAGATCAAAAGGGGCCTGGCCCCTTGTGTCCACAAGGGGCCAGGCCCCATCGGCATACGGAAGAGTGTCACGGCATCCCCAGGGTCTCAACGACCCGCTCCAGAATGCGCAGATAGTCAGCCCGGTCCTGCGCGGTGAGCCGGCCGAACACGCGGGCGATGACCTGCCGTTTCTGGGTCCAGATGTTGCGGACCGTCCGGCGGCCTTTGGGCGTGATGGTCAGGCGCACCACCCGCCGGTCCTGAGGATCGTCGGTCCGGCGCGCCAGGCCGTGGACGATGAGCCGATCCACCAGTCCCGTGGCGGCGGGGCGGGAGATGTTGAGGGTCTCGGCCAGCTCATGCATGGAGCAGCCCTCGCGGCGCGAGACGCACTCCATGGCCCAGAGCTGGGGCAGGGTGATCGTCCCCTTGGAGAGGGCGTTCGACTCCTGACGGGCGACCCCCCGCATGAGTTGCGGGAGCAGCTCGATCATCCGGTGGCTGAATGATTCAATAGATGAACTATTCATCACTGGAAGTATATCCGATCCCCGGCGCGGGGTCAAGGATCAGCGGTCGGTCCGGGCGCGGGTCGGGCTGTAGGGGCCTAGCAGTTCCCGGGCCCACCAGCCGCCGCTGGCCCGGCGCTCGGCCGGTGTGGTGAACCGGTAGTCGTAGAGCATCGCGCGAACGAATCGCGGCGGGGCGTCGGGGAACGGGTTGGTGGCCAGCAGGCGCAGCGCCTCGGGCGCGCCGTGCAGCAGGTGGTCCTCGAGTTGGGCGACCCACGGCGCGCGCTCAGAGGTCTCCAGCGCGGCGAACCACATTTGCCAGTCCAGCCGCGGCTGGTGCGGGGCCACGAAGCGCGGCGGGCGCCGCGGATCGCCCGGCTTATGCCGGAATTCGTACGCCTGCCATGTCACGCCGTCGCGGCTGCCTTCTACGATGATTTCCGGGCGCCGGGTTGTCATGATGGCGAACAACCCATACCCATTGACCAGGCGCCAGGGGGACATCAGTTGGTAGGCGATGACCAGCGCTGCCGGCCCGGCCAGCCGTCCCGTGCCCAGCGCAAACATCGGCGCCAGTGACAGGATCATGAGCCCGGCCGCCACCACGCCCGCCCCCCACGAAAAAGGGCCGCTGATATCAGCGGCCCTTTTTCCGAGCAGTCGGCGGAGCCAGGGTGGCCAGGAGGCATCATCCACCAGGAGGAGGATCAGCGCGATCGCCAGCCCGTTGAAGAAGGCGTAATTCCCGGTCAGCCCGATGATCAGCTGTAGTCCGATGAGGGCCGCCGCGCCCCAGAGCCGCGGCCGGCGGGGTGCGAAGATCAACCACGGAGCCCCGAGTTCCACCACAAAAAGCGTTGCGCAGGAGGCGACGTGCGCGGCGCGGGGCAGATGGTGGGCGTACCAACCGATCCACGTCGGCAGCGGCTGGGTTTGATAATGATAGGTCAGCGCCGTCAGGGAGGCCCAAGCCGGATCGCTGCTGGCCAGTTTCACGATGCCGGACGAGAACATCAGTCGGAACAGCAGCCATCGGAGCAGCCAGTGGCCCAGCCGCGGCCGCGTGGCGGCGAGGATCGCCAGAAACCCGGTTTCCAGCAGCAGGGCATCCCATTGATAGCTGAGGAATTCCTGGCCGATCACGGTGAGCGACAGATAGCCGGCCCATAGTCCGATCAACACGGGCCGCGGGCACCGGCCCGTCGCCAGCAACCAGAGCGCCAGTCCGACGCCGGCCGCGCACAGCCCGGTGAGCATCAGGTCACCGGGGGCCGCCCAATACAGCGTCGGCGCCGCCCAATAGCCGAGCACGCCGAGCTGCTGCTGCACGGCGTGGAGGAAGCGATCGGCCGGCAGGATGCCGTGCGCGCCGATCAGTCCGTGGAGCTGCCCCCAGAGCGACCCGAACGCGGCCAGATAGGCCAGCGCCAGCAGTCGCAGGAAGAGCCAGCCGCTGACCTCGTATGTCTCCGGGCCGCTGTGATGGCCCCAGAGCCACTGCGTGATGCGGGCGGCGGCATCCCGGTGGCGGGCGATCCACCGATAGGCCCATTCCAGGAGTGCCGCGGCCCCCGGCAGGCGCCCGTACACCCAGGAGAGCCAGCGTTTCCCGGGGACCACCGCCAGCGAGCGGATGACGGCGCGCGCCCCACTCAGCACGGCGCCGTCCGGCAAGATCAATTGGACCGACTGCCGGAATGCCTCGAGCGGAATCTGCGGGAATTGCCCGGCGACCTCCTGGTACGGGGCGTAGCGGACGCGGTCGCCGGTGAGCGCTTGCCAGTGGACGATCCACCGCCGGCAGAACCCGCAGTCCCCATCGTAGATCAGCAGCGGTGGCTCAGGCATGGTCGGTGGTATAGTAGCACCATTCCGCATGCCGATCATCGAGGTTGACCATCTCGTGAAACGTTACGACGGCACCGTCGCCGTCAACGACGTCTCGTTCACCGTCGAGCCGGGGGAGCTGTTCGCCTTCCTCGGGCCCAACGGGGCGGGGAAGACGACCACGATCCGCCTCCTCATGGGCATGATCCAGCCGACGCGCGGATCGGGCGCGGTCTTCGGCCTCGACGTCCACCGCCGGTCGGTCGACGTGAAGCGCGTCGTCGGGTATTGCCCGGGAGAGCTGCCGCAGTTCGGCGGATGGCGCGGCGACGAGATCGTCGCC
>JACQRF010000157.1 GCA_016206635.1 Candidatus Omnitrophota bacterium | reverse complement strand
TTCGACCGCGGCGGCTATCTCTATCACGGGCGGGTGAAGGCGTTCGCGGACGCCGCCCGCCACCACGGCTTGGAGTTTTAATGGCAGACCATGGCAGACGGGGCGGCGGCCCACAGGATTCGCCGCTCGAGAAAGTGATCGCCATCAACCGGGTGGCCAAAGTCACCAAGGGGGGCAAGCGCCTCTCCTTCAGCGCCCTGGTGGTTGTTGGCGATGGGCGCGGGCACGTCGGCTGGGCGTACGGCAAGGCCAACGAGGTGTCGGAGGCGATCCGCAAGGCGCTCTACCAGGCCCGGAAGTCGGCGTTCACCGTGCTGATGAAAGAAGCGACGATCCCGCACGAGGTGATCGGGGCGTTTGGCGCCTCGCGCATCTTGATGCGCCCGGCGGCCCCCGGCACCGGCGTCATCGCCGGTGGCGCGGTCCGCGCCGTCTGTGAAGCGGCGGGGATCAAAGATATCCTGGCGAAGTCGCTGGGCGCGGGCAACGCCATCAACGTGGTGCAGGCCACCGTCGAGGGGTTGCGGTCGCTGCGCTTCCCCGACGAGGTCGTCGCCGCCCGCAAGGCGGAGCTCCCATGACGCTCAGCGAGTTGGCGCGGCCGAAGGGGGCCACGCACGCGAAGAAACGCTGCGGCCTCGGCCGGCGGTCCGGCCATGGCAAGACCTCCGGCCACGGCCAGAAAGGCCAGCGGGGCCGCTCCGGCCACGGGATTCACCCGTTGATGGAGGGGGGCCAGATGCCCCTCGTCTTCCGAATCCCGAAGCGCGGGTTCACGCACGTGAAGGCGGTGACGGTGGAGGTGGTCAACCTCCGCGCGTTGGCCGCGCGGTTCGCCGCCGGCGCCGTGGTCGATCCGGCCGCCCTGGCCGCGCGCGGGTTGATCCGCGGCGCCGGGCGCGTCGTGAAGATCCTCGGGGACGGGGCGTTGCCCCACCCGTTGATCGTGAAGGCGCACCGGTTCTCGAAGACCGCGGCGGCCCGCATCACCGAGGCCGGCGGCCAGGCGCAGACGGTGTCGCCCGCGCCCCCGGCCGGGGCGGCGTAGCCCCGTGTTCCAAGCGCTCGCCAACAGCTTCAAGATCGCGGAGCTGCGGCAGCGGATCCTGCTGACGCTGGGGTTGATCGCCGTCTACCGGCTCGGGTGTTATATCCCGACGCCGGGGATCGACGGCCAGGCGTTGGCCTCGTTCTTTGACCGAATGGCCCGGACCCAGGGCGGCACGCTGTTCGCCATCATGGACTTGTTCAGCGGGGCGGCGCTCTCCCAGGCCACGATCTTCGCGCTGGGGATCATGCCGGCGATCTCCGCCTCCATTATCATGCAGCTGCTGACGGTGGTGCTGCCGTCGCTGGAGAAGCTGGCCAAGGAGGGGGGCGAGGCCGGCCGCCGACAGATCAACCAGTACGCGCGGTATCTCACGGTCGGCTTGGGCGTCCTCCAGGCCCTCTTCATCGCGCTGTGGCTGGAGAACCCGGCCCACTTTGAGGGGATGGCGATCGTGCAGCAGCCCGGGTGGGGCTTCCGGGTGACCACCGTGGTGACGCTCGCCAGCGGCACGGCGTTCATCATGTGGCTGGGGGAGCAGATCACCCAGTTCGGGATCGGCAACGGGATGTCCATCTTGATCACGGCGGGGATCATCTCGCGCGTCCCGACGGCGCTCCATCAGTTGGCGGTGCTCGCGCTGCCGGCCGCCGCCGCCCGGCGCCAGATCCAACCGGTGACGCTGGTGTTGATGGTGGGCATGCTGCTGGCCGTGGTCGTGGCGGTCATCGCGATCACCCAGGGGCAGCGGCGGATCCCGGTGCAGTACGCGCGGCGGGTGGTCGGGCGCAAGATGTACGGCGGACAAATGACGTACATCCCGATCCGCGTGAATCATGCCGGCGTGATGCCGATCATTTTCGCGCAGTCCATCTTGCTGTTCCCGGCGACGATGGCGGGGTTTTTCCCGCACCGGGCGCTGCAGGCGGTTTCCGCCGTCCTGACGAGCGGGTGGGTGCACACGATCTTGTACGCGGCCGGCATCATCTTCTTCGCCTACTTTTACACGGCGATCTCGTTCAACCCGGTCGAGGTCGCCGACAACATGCGCAAGTACGGCGGGTTCGTGCCGGGGATCCGGCCGGGGCAGTCAACCGCCGAGTTCTTTGATCACGTGCTGACGCACATCACGCTGCCGGGCGCGGTGTTCCTGGCGGTGATCGCGATCCTGCCGGACTGGGTGGGGCGGGGCCTGCAGATCCCGTACAGCGTGGCCAGTTTCTTCGGCGGGACCGGCTTGCTGATCATCGTCGGCGTGATGCTGGATACGATGCGGCAGGTGGAGTCGTTCCTGCTGATGCGGCACTACGAGGGGTTCATGCGGCATAGCCGCGTGCGCGGCCGGCGGTAATGCGAGTGGTGTTGTTGGGGCCGCCGGGCGCCGGCAAAGGCTCCGTGGCCCAGCTGCTGCGGGACCGGCTCGGAGTGCTGCACATTGCCAGCGGGGACCTGCTGCGGGAGGCGGTGAAGGCCAACACCCCGCTGGGGATCGAGGCGGGCCGCGCCATGGCGCGCGGCGAGCTGGTGCCGGATGCGCTCGTGACCGCGATGATCCGCGACCGCGTGGTCCAGGCCGGCCACGGGCGCGGGTTCGTGCTCGACGGGTTTCCGCGGACGGCGGCGCAGGCCGTGGCGTTGGATGAGGCGCTCGCTGCCGCGCAGGCCCCCGTGGATCGGGCGGTCTATTTCAAGACGTCGCCGGCGATGATCGTCAAGCGCCTCGCCGGGCGCCGCGTCTGCGCGGCCTGCGGGCAGAATTATCACGCGACGAACCGTCCGCCGCGGCGGGACGGGGTCTGCGATCGCTGTGGCGGGGCATTGGCCCCGCGCGCCGATGACCAGCCGGAGACCATCGCCCGGCGCCTGGCGGTGGACGAGGCGCAGACCGCGCCGGTGCTGGCGCACTACGAGCGGCGCGGTCTGCTGCACACGATGGACGGCGATCAGAGCGTTGAGGCGGTGTTCGACCAGATGGTCGCCGCGTTCCGGCGGCAGGGGTGGCTCCAGCAGGGGACCGAGCCATGATCATCGTGAAAGGCCCGGCCGAGCTGGCCTCGATGCGCGCCGCCGGCCGGATCCTGGGCGAGCTTTTGGTCCGCCTGCGCGCAGCGGTGGCCCCGGGCGTGACGACCGCGGCGTTGGATGCGCTGGCGCGCGACACGATCGCCGCGCTGGGCGGCGCCCCGGCGTTTCTCGGGTACCGCGGGTTCCCGGCGACGATCTGCGCGTCGGTCAATGACGAGGTGGTGCACGGGATCCCGGGGGCGCGGGCGCTGCGGGCCGGCGACATCGTCGGGTTGGACGTCGGGGCCTGCGTGGACGGCTACTACGCCGATGCCGCGGTCACCGTGCCGGTCGGCCCGGTGTCGGACGAGGCCCAGCGGTTGATCGCGGTGACCGAGGCGGCGCTGGCCGCGGGGATGGCCCAGGCCACCCCGGGCCGCCGGGTGTCGGACATCTCGCATGCGGTGCAGACGACGGTGGAGGCGGCCGGGTTCTCCGTGGTCCGTGAGTTCGTCGGACACGGGATCGGGGCGTCGCTGCACGAGGCGCCGCAGATCCCGAACTATGGTGCGCCGGGCACCGGACCGGTGCTGAAGGCCGGCATGGCGCTGGCGATCGAGCCGATGGTGAATGCCGGCCGGCCGGAGGTCGAGGTGCTGGCCGACGGGTGGACGGCGGTGACGCGGGACCATCGACTCTCCGCGCACTTCGAGCACACGGTGGCCGTGACCGAGCGGGGCCCGGAGATATTCACCAAACCCTAGAGACCGATGCCTAAAGAAGAAGCGATCGAAGTGGAAGGCGTGGTGGCGGAGGCGCTGCCCAACGCCATGTTCCGGGTGGAGTTGGAGAACGGCCACAAGGTGCTGGCGCACGTCTCCGGCAAGATGCGCATGCATTTTATCCGGATCCTGCCGGGGGATGCCGTGAAGGTGGAGCTGTCCCCGTACGATTTGACGCGGGGCCGGATCACCTTCCGCGTGCGCTAGGGCCGATTCCTCAGGCCGTGGTCAAGGAGGATGTCGTGAAAGTGAAGGCCTCGATTAAACGGATTTGCGAGCAGTGCCGGGTCGTGCGGCGCCGCGGCATCGTCCGCGTCGTCTGCACGAACCCGAAGCATAAGCAACGGCAAGGCTAACCCGGGGGCTGGCGATGGCGCGCGTGATCGGCGTGGACCTCCCGAAAGAGAAGCGAGTGGACGTGGCGTTGACCTACCTCTACGGGGTGGGCCCCGCCGTGTCGCGGCAGATTTTGACCAAGGCGCAGGTCGCGCCCGAGGTGCGGGTCAAGGCGCTGACCGATGAGCAGGTGACCAAGTTGCAAACCGTCATCCAGCGGGAATACAAAGTCGAAGGGGATCTGAAGCGGGAGATCGCCCAACACATCAAGCGGTTGGTGGACATCGGCTGCTACCGCGGCCTGCGCCATCGCAAGGGGCTCCCGGTGCGCGGCCAGCGCACGCACACGAACGCCCGGACGCGCAAGGGGCCGCGCCGGATCTTGAGCGTCATCAAGCCCGCCGCCCCCGCGAAGAAAAAAGAGGCGTAAATGCTCGACGATCCGAAGCACGATCAGACAGTGCCTGAGGGGACTGTCCCTCCAACGGAGGCGCAGCGGCCGGGGCCGGAGGGGTCTCCCTCGGCCGATCGGCCGAGGG
>JACQRF010000150.1 GCA_016206635.1 Candidatus Omnitrophota bacterium | reverse complement strand
GTCTCGGGGGCTCGGAGTTGTGTATAAGACCCCGCGGGGGCCCGGGCCCATGTGGGACAACCCCAACGGGGCCAGGCCCCCCTGGCACCGCACCGACGGTCCCCCTTGAGGTGACACGAACCATGAAAGGAGTCCTGCGGTTGTGAAAAAATATGGTCATTTCAGCAAAGACGGCCGGGAATTCATCGTGACCAGGCCGGAGACCCCGCGCCCCTGGTTCAACTACCTCTTCAACGATGTCTACCACGCGCTGGTCTCCCAGACGGGCGGCGGTTACAGCTACTACAAAGATCCGAAGTATTACCGCCTCCTCCGCTATGACCATCTCTCGACGGACCGGCCTGGCCGGTACCTCTTCCTGAAAGATCGCGCCACCGGCGCCGTCTGGTCGGCCAACTGGCAGCCGATGCGCCAGGAACTGGAGTCGTGGGAATGCCGCCACGGGCTGGGCTACACGACCATCACCTCGACGCACAAGTCGGTGCGCGCGACGATCACCTACCTCGTGACGCAGCGCGACCCGGTGGAGCTGTGGCACGTGAGGATCAAGAATGTCGGCCGGTCCCGCCGGACCGTGCAGGCGTTCCCGTGCGTCGAGTTCGTGGCCGGCGACGTCGCCCTCGAATTGCACTACCGGAACATCCTCATGCTGTACAACGAGGCGCACTACGATGAGAAGCTGCAGGCGATCCTGGTGACCAAGTTCCCGTTCAAGGCGATCCACAAACCGGGGGCCGGGTTCTTCGCCGCCAGCTTCGAGCCGAAACGCTACGAGCTGCACCGCGACACGTTCATGGGCCGGTACCATGGGGATGGTGATCTCCCGGCCGGCCTGACCGACGGCCTGACCAGCCGTCCGGTCCGCGGCGAGGACCTGGTCGGCGTCCTGCAAGGGGAGTTCACGCTGAAGCCGGACGAGGAGGCGGAGTTCGTCGTCGCACTCGGCATCACCGATGACCCGAACGAGATCCCGCGGCTGTTGAAGACCTACCGGTCGCCGGATGCGGCGAAGGCCGAGCTGCTGGCGATCAAGGCCTATTGGCAGAAACAGGTCGAGCGGTTGATGGTCAAGACGCCGGACGCCAACTTCGACTTGATGGTCAACGCCTGGGGCAAGTACCAGCTCGAGGCGATCACCCACTGGCGCGGGACGTCGCACTACCACGGCGCCGAGGGGGGCCTCGGGTTCCGCGACACCGCCCAGGATGTCGAAGGGCTGCTCTCCGTGGAGCTGCAGATCGCCCGCGCGAAACTCGAGAAGCTCCTATTCTACCAGTACAAGTCGGGCCATGCCGTCTCCGGGTTCTCCGACATCGAGGGGACGTGGGAGAACCAGGGGGTGGCCGGGGTCATCCGGAAGGCGGACGTCGCGGTGTGGCTCCCGTACAGCGTCGTCTCGTACGTGAAGGAGACCGGGGACACCGCGTTCCTCAAGAAGGTGATCCCGTTCCACGACGGCGACAGCGCGACCGTCTACGAGCACATCCTGCGGGCGGTCCGATATCTGTGGGGCGCGCGCGGCGGGCACGGGCTGCCGCTGATCGGCCACGCCGACTGGAACGACGCCTACGACCACGTCGGGATCAGAGGCAAAGGGGAGTCGGTGTGGCTGGCGATGGCGCTGGCCCGCGCCTGCCGGCAGATCGGGGCGCTCGCGACCTTCCTGAAGGACGAGAAGGTCGCCGACGAGATGCGCGAGCGATACGACGCGCTGGTCAAGATCATCAATGCCGAGGGGTGGGACGGCCAGTGGTACCTCGCCGCGTACAATGATGACGGCCTCAAGATCGGGTCCGACAAGAACACGGAAGGGAAGGTCCCGCTGAATTCCCAGACGTGGGCCATCCTCAGCGAGGTGGTCCCGTCGGAGCGGCTGCCCGCCATTCTCGACAAGATTGACCACTATCTCGACACCGAGTACGGCCCGGCCCTGTTCCTGCCGAGCTACACGCACTTCAATCCCGCGATCGGGCGCGTCACGGCCTTCGCCGAGGGGACGAAGGAGAATGCCGCCGTGTTCTCGCACGCCTGCGCCTTCAAGGTCGTGGCCGACTGCTTCATCAAGCGCGGCGACAAGGCGTACGAGACGTTCAACAAGCTGATGCCGATGAGCCCGGCCAAGCAGGACCACGAGCGGTACAAGGTGGAGCCGTATGTCTGGGCGGAGTACGTCATCGGCCCCGGCTCCCGGGACCGGTTCGGCGAGGGGGCGTTCACCTGGAATACCGGGACGACCCCGTGGATGTTCATCGCCGCCACCGAGTGGATCCTGGGGGCCCGCCGGGAATTCGGCGGCCTCCTGATCGACCCGTGCCTGCCGCGGTGGTGGAAGCAGGCGTGGATCCGCCGGCCGTTCCGCGGCGCCGTCTACGAGATCTCCATCGAGAACCCCCGCGGGGTGCAGTCGGGCGTGGAGCGGATCACCGTGGACGGCGTGGCGCAGGAGGGCCCGTTGATCGCGCCGCATGGCGACGGGAAGGTCCACCGCGTCGAGGTGGTGATGGGCACGCCGCGCGCCAAGGCTCCCAAACGAGAGGCGGTCGCCAGCCATTCCGGCTAGTCGTCGCTCTCCCCCCTCACCCATCCTTCGGACTCCCTCTCCCCCGAGGGGAGAGGGTCGGGGTGAGGGAGCGCCGCTCAAGGTGTCGGTGTCAGGGGTACGGGGGATCGTGGGGAGGTCGCTCACGCCGGAGTTGGTGCTCCGGTACGCCCAGGCGTTCGGCGTCTTGCAGGGCCGCGGGACGATCGTGGTCGCGCGCGACCCGCGGCCCAGCGGCGTCCTGTACCGCGAGCTCGTCGCCGGGGGATTGGCGGCGGTTGGGTGCCGCGTGGTGGACATCGGGATCACCCCGACGCCGACGGCGCTGGGGGCGGTCCTGGCGCGGCGCGCCCGCGGCGGCGTCATCATCACCGCATCGCACAATCCGGCGCCGTGGAACGGCCTGAAATTCGCCGGGCCGGAAGGGTCGTTCCTGACGGCGGCGCAGATGGCGCGGCTGAGCGACGGGGCCAGGCACCTGCAGAGCTCTATGGGTGCCTGGCCCCGTCGGAAAGGTGAGGGGGCGCCGTTGGTCCCCTGGGACCGGATCCAACCAGCCATGGCTGATCCGCGCGCGGTCGGTGAGCACATCGCCCGGATTCTGAAGGCGGTGGATGCGGCGGCGATCCGCCGCCGGCGGTTCACCGTGGCGCTGGATAGCTGCAACGGCGCCGGCGCGGTGGCCGCCCCGGCGCTGCTGACGGCGTTGGGGTGCCGGGTCATCGGCATCCATGTGACACCGAGCGGGGAGTTCCCGCGCGGGCCGGAGCCGACGCCGAAGAACCTGGCGGCGCTCAGCCGCGCGGTGCGGCGGGCGAGGGCCGCGGTCGGGTTCGCCCAGGATCCAGATGCCGACCGCTTGAGTCTGGTGGACGAAACCGGGCAGCCGCTCAGCGAGGAGCTGACGCTGGCGCTCGCCGTGCAGCACCGGTTGCGGCAGTGCCGCGGGCCGGTCGTAGTGAACCTGTCCACCTCGCGCGTGATTGATGATATCGCGGCCGCCGCCGGGGTGCGCGTCCATCGCACGCCGGTCGGCGAGGTCCACGTCGTCCAGCGAATGCGGGGGGTGGGGGCGGTCATCGGTGGGGAAGGCAACGGCGGCGTCATTGATCCGCGGATCACTTGGGGGCGCGATAGTCTGGCCGGGATGGCGCTGACGCTGGAGGCGCTGACGGGCGCCCGGCAGCCGTTATCGGCGCTGGCTGCGCCGCTGTCGGGCTGGGTCTTGATCAAGCGCAAGCTCGCGCTGTCGCCGGCGAAGACCGCCACCCTGTTGGCCTCGCTCCCGCGGCGGCTCCCGCGGGGCCGCGTGACCCTCGGGGACGGCGTGCGGATTGATCTCCCGGATGGGTGGGTCCACCTGCGCCCGTCGAATACCGAGCCGGTGGTGCGGGTCTTCGCCGAAGCCGCCTCACACGCGGCGGCCCAGGCGATGTTAGCGAGAATAAAAATCTAGTATATTGCTTGATTTTTTCAGCCATGGGCGGTATACTTTCGGTAAGACACGTTATCATGACCACGAGACCCCGATTGCGCTATTGGATCACCAGCGCCATCCTATCGGCGCTCTTCGTCGCGACCGCGGCGTCGGCGGCCCCGTCTGACCGCTCGTTCTTCAAGCAACGCGTCGCCCCGGCCCCGGCGCCGGTGGCGACCCCCACAGAGCCGACCGAGCCGGCCAAGCCGCTCACCTCGGTGGAT
>JACQRF010000013.1 GCA_016206635.1 Candidatus Omnitrophota bacterium | reverse complement strand
CGCCCGGTCCTTCCAGAGGATCGCGGCGCAGCCTTCCGGCGAGATCACCGAGTAGTAGGCGTTTTCCAGCACGGCGATGCGGTCCCCGACGCCGATGCCGAGCGCCCCGCCCGATCCCCCCTCGCCGATGACGACGCAGAGAATCGGCACGCCGAGGCGCGCCATCTCCCGCAGATTGAGGGCGATCGCCTGCGACTGGCCGCGCTCCTCCGCGCCGACGCCGGGATAGGCGCCCGGCGTGTCAATGAAGATCACGAGCGGCCGCTGGAATTTCTCGGCCAGCTGCATCAGGCGCAGCGCCTTGCGGTATCCCTCCGGGTGGGCGCTGCCGAAGTTCCGCATCAGGTTCTCTTTGGTGTCGCGCCCCTTTTGATGGCCGAGCACCATGACCTTGCGCCCGTCCAGCGTGGCGAACCCGCCGATGATCGCCTTGTCGTCGCCGAAGAGCCGGTCGCCGTGGAGCTCCACGAAACCGGTCATCAGCATCGCAACGTAGTCGAGGGTATACGGGCGCTTCGGATGACGGGCCAACTGGACCCGCTGCCACGGGGTCAGCGCCGCGTAGACCTCTTTGCGGGCGGCGGCGAGCTTCCGCTCGAACCGGGCGATCTCATCGCCGACATTCAGCCCTTTGTTCTGGCTGAGGGCCTTGAGCTCCTCGATCTTCCGTTCCAATTCCAGGATGGGGCGTTCGAAATCGAGGGTCACGGCGGCCGCACTCAGTCGACGATCGTCACGTCGGCGCCGAGCGGCAGGAAGGCGTAGAGCTCCTCCACCTCGGCATTCCGCATCCGCACGCACCCGGCGGTCACCGACTGCCCGATCGTGCTGGGGTCGGTCGTGCCGTGGATCCCATAGCTGGGCTTGGAGAACCCCAGCCAGCGGCTGCCGAGGATGTTCTCAGGGCTGCCCGCCGGGATCACCCCCTGCGCGGTGTACCACGGGGGGTCCACGAGCTTATTGACGATCGTGAACGTCCCGACCGGCGTTTGGTCCTCCTTGCCGGTGGACACCGCGTAGGTCTTCACCACCTCCTCGTTGGCCTTCAGCGTCAAGAGATTCTGCGACTTGTCGACGACGACGCTGAACGACACGGCGGGGACCTTGAGCGTGCGGCCGACCAAGATCTTGTCGCCGGTCAGCCGGTTGGCCTGCTGGAGCAGCTCGACGGTGGTCTTGTGCTGGCGGGCGATCCGGCCGAGGGTATCGCCTAACTGCACGATGTACGGGGCATAGAACGGGGCGCCGGACTCCGAGGCGGGATGCTGCAAGAGGTGCACGTTGATGTCGCCCAACCGCTGCTGAATCTGGGCGGCCGCCGAGGAGTCGGGATGCTCCTGGAGGCACTGCTGGCTCAGGCGGCGGGCCTCCACCCATCGCCCTTGGGCGATCGCCTGCTCGATGGCGGCGGCCGACGCGAGGCCGGGATCCGCGGGCGCGACTCGGCTGGGGCCGGAGAGGGCTCTCCCCAACGATCGTCGGGGAGAGCCCTCTCCGGCCCCAGCCGCCGCCCAAAGGGCCGGCGCGGGGCGGTGACTCGCCCAATAGCCGATCCCGACTGCCGCGGCCGCGACCGCCGCCGCGCCGATCGTCGTTGCCCGTGACCACGCCATGCCGCCATGCCCCCCTTGTGATTACGCCGACGCGCAGAGCACCGCCACCAACACCCCGAGGGCGCCGCCGACGAACACCTCGATCGGCGTGTGGCCGATCAGCTCTTTGAGGCGGTCATCGGCGATCGGCCGCTTCCAATAAATGTCCCCCAACATCGTGTTGAGGATCTCCGCCTGCTGGCCCGCCGCCCGGCGCACGCCTTGGGCATCGAACATCGTCACCAGCGCGAAGATCAGGGCCACGGCGAAGATCGGCGAGTCCCAGCCTTTCGCGAGGCCCACGGCCGTCGCGAGCGCGGAGACGCCGGCCGAATGCGCGCTGGGCATCCCCCCGGTGCCGACAAACCAGCGGAAATTAAATCGCCGCTCGGTCACGACCCCGAGCAGCACCTTCAAACCCTGGGCGATGATCCAGCCCAGGACGGTGGCTAACAACACGCGATTCTCTGCCATGTGGGAAACCCGGCGGGCCCCTGACTTGACAATCGACGAGGTGTCGGCTAGAGTGAGGTTCCCCGCTCGTGGTTGGAGGAATTCTACCATGCCACGACGATGCTCGCAACCGTAGCCTCCCGCGCCGTGCTCGGCCTGGAGGCCCGGCCGATCACGGTCGAAGTGGATGTCGCCGCCGGCCTGCCGATGGTGGTGGTCGTCGGCCTGCCCGATCCGGCCGTCCGGGAGAGCCGCGACCGGATCAAGGCGGCGGTCGTCAACAGCCAGTTCCAGTGGCCCGTCAAGCGGGTGACGATCAATCTTGCCCCGGCCTCCCTCCGGAAGGCGGGTCCCGCCTTCGATCTGCCAATCGCGCTGGCGGTGCTGGCCGCCACGGAACAGCTCCCGGTGGAGGCGCTGGCGGGCGCCACGGTCATCGGCGAGCTGGCGCTGGATGGGACGGTCCGGCCGGTGGCCGGGGCGCTGCCGGTGGCGCTGGCGTGCGCCCGGGATCGGACGCGCCGGCTGCTCGTGCCGGCCGCGAACGCCACGGAGGCGGCCGCGGTGCCGGACCTGCCGGTCTACCCCGTGCGATCCTTGGCGGAAACCGTCGCATTCCTGACTGGAGAGACTGTGATCGCGCCGCTGGCCGGCGGGCCCCCCGGTGAGGCCCCGCCGCCGGCCGACGACACGGCGGACTTCGCCGACGTGAAAGGCCAAGGGCTGGCGAAGCGGGCGCTGGAGATCGCCGCGGCCGGCGCCCACAATGTCCTCCTGGTCGGCCCGCCCGGCACCGGGAAAACCTTGCTGGCCACCCGGCTGCCGACGATCCTGCCGGGGATGACCTGGGAGGAAACCTTGGCGGTCACCGCCATCCACTCGGTGGCCGGCCTGACCGCGCAGCGGGACGGGCTCCTGCGCGCGCGGCCGTTTAGGGCCCCCCACTCGACGATCTCGGCCGTCGGGCTCGTCGGCGGCAGCTCCCCGCCAAAACCGGGCGAGGTGTCGCTGGCCCATCACGGCGTCCTGTTCCTCGATGAGCTGCCAGAGTTCCATCGCGACGCGCTGGAGGCGCTGCGCCAGCCGCTGGAGGATGGGCACATCACGGTGACGCGCGCGGCGCACGCAGTCTCATTCCCCGCCCGTTTCCTCTGTATCGGCGCGATGAACCCCTGCCCGTGCGGCTATTTCACCGACCGCCGCCGCGCCTGCCACTGCGCCCCGACGCAGATCCAGCGGTACCGGCGCAAGATCTCCGGCCCGTTGTGGGATCGGTTCGACCTGCATGTCGAGGTCCCGGCCGTCGGCTTCCGCGAGCTGACCGACCCGGCGCCGGCGGAGCCGTCCGCCGCGATCCGCGCCCGGGTCGTCGCCGCGCGGCAGCGCCAGCGCGACCGGTTCCGGGATGATCGAGCCGGCACGAATGCGCAGATGACGGGCCGCCAGCTGAAACGGCACTGCCCGCTGCCGCCGGAGGGGCGGGCGCTGCTGGGCCGCGCGATGAGCGAGCTGGGATTGTC
This sequence comes from Candidatus Omnitrophota bacterium, assembly GCA_016206635.1. Taxonomy (GTDB): domain Bacteria; phylum Omnitrophota; class Gorgyraeia; order 1-14-0-20-64-10; family JACQQZ01; genus JACQRF01. The sequence goes on along the minus strand of JACQRF010000013.1, from coordinate 6,598 downwards.
CGCGCGCGCCTACGACCGGATCCTCAAGGTGGCGCGCACCATCGCCGATCTGGCGGCATCCGACGCGGTGCGCGCCGAGCATCTCGCCGAGGCCATCCAGTACCGCTGTCTGGATCGTTCGATCTATGGGTAAACGAGGCGGGGCGGCCATGGCGGCCGCCCCGCCTCAGACAAGCGCCCGGATCGGGCTACGCGGAATGCGTGGTGCGGTGATTGGCGGAATGGCGGCCGTTGCCATTGGCCAGCGGCAACCGGTCCATGACCCATTCGCGGGTCTCGCCGACCTTCTCGGCGGCGACCGCGCGCAGCTGCCGGGCCTGCTTCACGAGCTGGGACCGGGTCCATTGCAGCCGCCGCGCGGCCGTGGACTGCAGCGCCTTGACTTTCAGGCCGATCCGGCGGCGCGTGATCCGGCCGGACGCCGGCGCGCACAGCAACGCCAGCACGCTGCCCGCGACGGCCCCCAGCGCGAACGCCCCGACCGTTCGTCCCAGAAATCGCTGATGACGCATGATGATAGCCATGGAAATCCTCCTTAATGTCGTGGTCGATGACCGTTCCCGTGGCCGATCACGGGACCTAACCAGTGCTCGGCACGCGCTTTCCACGCCGCCATCGAGTCCAATGCCTCGGTGGTCAGCGCGCAGGTCCGTCGCAGCACGCGGGCGACCGACACGGTCGCGTCATCGGCGCGCGCCAGGAGACGACGGGCATGGCTGAAGACGGTGTGGGCTTCATGCAGGGTGCGGCGAAAATCTCGGAGGGCGGCCACCCCGACCACGGTCAGGACGATCGTGGCGAGGGCCATGACGCTGCCAACCCCTATGAGGAATACTCCCAGTCGGTCCATCCCATCCTTTCGGTAACCCGGCCGCCCCTGCACGGGGCCCGCGGCTTTGCGTCCCTCGATTGCTCGAGGGTTGCCTTTGTCGAGAATGCTGTGGGCCACTCGAAGTATGGCTGATGATCAGCCGCGGCGTCAAGGCCTCCCAAAAATATTTCAGCATGGTACCATACCGCTATGGTCACGGCCCGGTCCCCGCGCGCGATCTTCGCGGCGCTGGCCGCCGCGTGGCTGGCCGCGGGCTGCGCCACCGGGTACAACGCGGGCACCTCCCAGGAAGAGATGATCCTCATCGCCACCGATCGGGAAGTCCGGATGGGCGCCTCGATCGCGAAGCAGATCCAGGCGTCAAAGGAATTCACCGTCTCCAACGACCCGGCGATCCTGGAGCGGCTCGACCGGCTCGGCCAGCGGCTGGCCGCCGTCTCCGACCGGCAAGACCTCACGTATCATTTCACGCTGCTGGAGTGGGACCAGGTCAACGCCTTCGCCATCCCCGGCGGCTACATCTACGTCTCGTCCGCCTTGATCGAGTTGACCCGCAGTGATGAGGAGCTCGCCAGCGTGCTGGGCCACGAAATCGGGCACGTGGTCGCCAAGCATGCGATCAAGCGCCTGCAGGCGTCGCTGGGGGCGACGGTGCTCCAAGCGCTGACGATGGTAGGCAGCCGGGATGCGACCGTCACGCGCGGGGCGCAAATCGCGCTGAACCAATTGTTCCTGGCCCACTCCCGCCAGGATGAGTTGGAGGCGGACACCCTCTCGGTCCGTTACCTCCAGCGCGCCGGCTATAACCCGGAAGGGGCGATCGCATTCATGGAACGGATGCAGGGGCACCTGCGCAAAGAGCCGTCGCGGCCGTTTTCCTACTCCCGCACGCACCCGCATTTCGACGACCGGATCCGCGTCATCAAACAATCGGTCCGCGGCCAGGTGGACTTCGAGGATTACATCAATATGAGCCCGGAGAGCCGGTAGGGGGCTCAGCGCTCGTTATTTTCCAATGCAGAACTGGGAGAAGATCGCCGCCAGCAGCTCGTCGCTGGCGGTCTCGCCGGTGATCGTCCCCAGCTGATCCAACGCCTCCCGCACATCCACCGCCACGAGCTCCGGCGATTGATCGCCGGCGAGGGCCGCGCGGGCCCGCCGCACGGCCGCGTGCGCCTCGCGCAGCGCCGCCTCGTGGCGCGCGTGGGTGACCCACGGCGCGCGCGGCTCAGACGGCTGAGGCGGCGCCAGCCGCGCGGCGATCTGCGCCTCGAGCTCCGCGATCCCTTGGCCGTCGCGCGCCGCCACCGGCATGACCGGCGAGGCAGGCGCCAACGCCCGCACGGCGTCCATCGCCAGCTGGGACGGCAGGTCAACCTTATTCAACGCCACAACGCATGGGCGCGGCGCCAGCAGGGCCGCCACCGCGGCGTCCTGCGGCGTGAGCGGGGTCGAGCGGTCCACGACCCACAGCGCGAGGTCCGCCGCCGCGAGCGCCTCGCGGCTGCGGGCGACCCCGGCCTGCTCGAGCGGATCGTCCGACTCGGTGAGGCCCGCGGTGTCCACGAACCGCACCGGCATCCCGTGCAGCACAATGGTCTCTTCGACCGTGTCGCGGGTCGTGCCGGGCCGCGGGCTCACGATCGCGCGCTCCCGACGGAGCAGGGCGTTGAGGAGACTCGATTTGCCCACGTTGGGCCGGCCGCAGATCACGGTGACGGCGCCGTGAATCCGCGCGCGGGCGCGCTCGGCCGCGGTCAACAGGCCGGCGATCTCGCCCTCGACGGCGCCCAACGCCTCGTCCAGCGCCGGGGACGACCACACGGCATGCCCTTCCCCGGGGAAATCAACGCCGACTTCGAGGTGCGCCTGCGCCGTCACGAGCCGCTCGCGGGCGCGCCGGATCACGGCGGAGAGCCCGCCGCGGAGCTGCTGCACGGTCGCGGTGTGGGCGGCCTCGTGCGTGGCACGGATCAGCTGCAGGACCGCCTCGGCTTGGGCCAGGTCGAGCCGGCCGTTGAGAAACGCCCGTTTCGTGAATTCCCCCGGCTCGGCCAGGCGCGCGCCGGCCGCCACGACCGTCTCCAAGATCCGGCGACCGGCGACGACCCCGCCGTGGCCGCTCAGCTCGACGACATCTTCGCGCGTGTAGCTGCGCGGGGCCCGCATGACGGTCGCCAAGACCTCGTCCACCGGCTGACCGGTCGCCGGATCGAGGACCCAGCCGTAATGCACCGTGTGGCTCGGCGCCTCGGCGAGGCGCCCCGGGGCGGCCCGACGGAAGACGCGGTCCACCGTCGCCATCGCCTGTGGCCCGCTCACGCGCACCACGCTGAGGCCCGCTTCGCCGACGGCCGTCGCGATGGCCGCGATCGTGTCATCCATGCGCGGCCGCGGCCTGGGCCAACAATTCGCCGATCAGAAACAGCGACCCGGTCACGAGGATCACGTCATCGGGGGCCGCGAGCCGCGCGGCCTGGGTGACGGCCTCGTGGACGGACGCGGCCGTTCCCACCGTCGAGAACCACCGCGACAATCGGGCCGCCAGCTCGCCGGCGGCCAGCGCCCGCGGATGGCGCGCCTGCGTCGCGATGACGGCGGGGGAGAGCGGCCGGAGCGCCTCGGCGATGCCGGCGAGATCTTTATCCGCCGAGACCCCCAGGATGAGGCGGATCGTCTGGCGTGGCCAGAGCGCGCGCACGGCGGTTCGGAGCGCGGCGGCGGACGCGGCGTTCTGCGCCCCGTCAACAACCACCCATGGCCGCCGCTCCAGGATCTGCAACCGCCCCGGCCAGACCACCTCGGCCGCCCCGCGCGCGACGGCCGCCTCCGGTACCGCCCGCTCGGGCGGCAGCTGCTCCAAGGCCGCGACCGCGGTGGCCAGATTCATCGCTTGGTGCGCCCCCAACAAGGGCAAGCGAATGGCGGGATATCGGTGACGAGATGTGTGAAGATCGATGGTTTGACCATCGGGGGTCGTGTCCACGACACGCCAGTGGGAATTCGCGACTTCGACCAGCGGGGCACGGTGCTCCTGGGCCGAGGCCCGCAGCACCGCCAGCGCCTCCGGCGGCTGCGGGGCCAGCACCACCGGACGGCCCGGCTTGATGATCCCGGCCTTTTCCCCGGCGATCGCCGCCACGGTCGGTCCCAGCACCTCGGCATGATCCCAACTGATCGGCGTCACCACGGAGACGAGCGGGTCGACGACGTTCGTGGCGTCGAGCCGGCCACCGAGCCCCACTTCCAGCACCGCGACGTCCACGGCCCGCTCGGCGAAGAGCCAGAACGCCGCGGCGGTCAGCGCCTCAAAGTACGTCGGCGGGGACGGCACGCGGGCGATCGCGGGGTGCAGCGCGTCCAATGCCTCGGATAGCTCAGACGCCGTCACGGGACGCCCATCAATTTGAATGCGTTCCTCGAGCGCGATCAGATGCGGTGAGGTATAGAGGCCGACGCGGACGCCCGCCGCGCGGAGGATTGAGGCCAGCAGCGCGCAGGTCGAGCCTTTGCCTTTCGTGCCGGCGACGTGGATCGCGGCCCACCGGGATTCCGGATGTCCCAGTGCATCGAGGAGCGCGCGCATCCGGTCGAGGGAAAATGTGTTCGGGGGCGGGGCAATGCGCTCGTAGTCGGTGAATTGGGCGAGATAGTGTCCTGGGGCGGTGCCAGGCCCCTGAAGAGCTCTGTGGGGGCCTGGCACCGGCAACGAGGAGATCCTCAGTGGCGGAAGTGCCGCTGGCCGGTCAGCAGCATGGCGATCCGGCCACGGTCGGCCGCGGCGATCACGTCCGCATCGCGGATCGAGCCGCCCGGCTGGACGATCGCGCGGATGCCGGCCTTCGCCGCCACCTGCACGCCATCGGGTTTCGGGAAGAAGCCGTCGCTCGCCAGCCCCGCCCCGCGGGCGCGCCGGCCGGCCTTGCGCAACGCCGCCGCCGCGCTGTCCACGCGGCTGGTCTGGCCGACGCCGATGCCAACCGTCTCGGTGCCCCGCGCGACGACAATCGCATTGGACTTCACGTGCTTGGCCACGGTCCAGGCGAATGCCAGCGACCGGCGCTCGGCGGCCGTCGGCTTCCGGCGGGTCGCGAGTTTCCACGGCGCCGGCTGCGTCTCCGCCGCATCCAGGTCTTGCACCACGCACCCGCCGGCGACCGTTTTCACGTCGAGGCCCCGACCTGGGCCGGCGACCGAAGGAAGTCCCTGTGGGACCGGCGCCGGCGGCAGCTTCACGATCCGGAGATTTTTCTTCCGGCGCAGGAGCGTCAGCGCTGACGACTGATACCCCGGCGCCGCCAGGCACTCCAAAAATTCGCTGGCGACCAGCGCCTTCGCCGTGGCGGCATCCACGGTGCGGTTGAATCCGATGATGGAGCCGAACGCCGAGAGCGGATCGCACGCGTAGGCCCGCTGGAACGCGGCCCGCAGCGTCGGGGCGCACGCCACGCCGCACGGATTGGTGTGTTTGATGATCGCCGCGCACGGCAGCGGGAATTCTTGGGCGAGGGCGAACGCCGCCGAGAGGTCGAGCAGGTTGTTGAATGACAACGCCTTGCCATGGAGCTGCACCATCGCCGCGAGCCCGGTCGGTGTCAAGGCGTTGACCGGCGGCCGCGTCCCGAGCGGCGGCACTGTTTGGTAGAACGCCCCCCGTTGGTGCGGGTTCTCGCCGTACCGCAAGTCCTGCCGCTTCACCGCCTGGAGGAGGAGGCGATCCGGCAACGCCGCGTCGGCGCTCGCCGGCAGCCGCCCAGCCAAATACTGCGCGATGGCGCTGTCATACCACGCCGTGTGCGCGAACGCCTCCACCGCCAGCTCGTACAACAACGCATCCGGGAGACGGCCTTTGCCGTTCGTCAGCGCCTCCAGCACCTTGGCGTATCGGGCCGGCTGGCAGACCACGCCGACCGACTGGAAATTCTTCGCGGCGGAGCGCAGCATCGCCGGGCCACCGATATCAATCTGCTCGATCGCATCCTCCAGGGTGGCCGCGCCGTCCCGCACCGTCGCCTCGAACGGATAGAGATTCACGACGACGAGGTCAATAAACTCCAGCCCGTGCTGCCGCGCCTGCGCGACGTGCATCGGATGATCGCGTTTGGCGAGGATCCCGCCATGGACTTTCGGATGCAAGGTCTTCACGCGCCCGTCGAGCAGCTCCGGGAACCCGGTGAAGTCGGCCACATCGCGGACCGGCACCCGTTGGGCGCGCAGCAGCTTGGCGGTGCCGCCCGTCGAGAGCAGCTGCACGCCGAGGCGCACGAGCCCATGCGCGAACGGCGCCAGGCCTGTCTTATCGGACACGCTGAGCAAGGCGCGGCGGACGGTGACCATCACTGCCGCCCAGGGACTGTCCCCACCGGGGACCGTCCCTTTCGCAGCGTTGTGTCGTAGGCCCGCTGCAAGCGCCGCGTCACCGACCCCGGACACCGCGTCCCCACGCGCCGCCCGTCGGCGACTCGGATCGCCACCACCCCCACCAAGCTGTTCGTCACAAACGCTTCCTCCGCAGTATACAATTCATGCCGGGTCACCGGGGTTTCCTCGACGGAGATCTTCAGTCGGCGCGCGAGCCGGCAGACCGCCTGCCGCACCACGCCGGGCAGCGCCCCGCCCCACACTGGCGGCGTCAGCAACTGACCACGCCGCACCAGGAACAGGTTGCTGACCGTCCCTTCCGTCAGCAGTCCTTGCTCATTGCACCAGAGGATCTCGAACGGCGCGCGGGGGGAGGCGGGGGGGGGGGGGGGGGGGGGGGGGGGG
>JACQRF010000155.1 GCA_016206635.1 Candidatus Omnitrophota bacterium | reverse complement strand
TCGCCCGCTCGACGTCGTCGAGCCCCGAGGCGATCTGCCGGCGCCGCTGGTCGAGCACGCTGAGCAGGGGCCCCCAGGCGAAGCGCTTCAGGAGCGCGACCAGGATCATGAACCCGATCGCGTGGGCGAGCAGTTGGAACAGGTCAATCGCCATGCGGGACTCGGGTTAGTGGATCCGTCCCTGCAGGATCAGCACGGTCCGGAGGGCGTAAATCGTGAGCGCCTCGATGAACGCGCAGCCGATCACCATCCCGGTCTGGATCTTGGCCGAGGCCTCCGGCTGGCGCGCCATCGCCTCCATGGCCGACGACACGGCGCGGCCGAGGGCGGTGGCCGACGCGAACGCGGCGATCGCCAGCCCCAGCGGCAGTGCGAACGAGAGAACGACTTCATGCGACATCAGACGATGCCTCCTTGGGTGAATACCTCAATGATGCGCCGCCGGCGCCGCGTCGTCGGCAGGAGCAGCGCGATGTAAATGGCGCTCAGCGTCGCGAAGACGAGCGCCTGGACCGTGCTGAAAATGAGGGCCAGCCCATTGGCGAACAACTGCAGCGCCAAGCCCCCGAGGCCCATCTGGACGAACGAAGCGAGCAGGGCATCCTCGCCGGTGATGTTGCCGAACAAGCGGAGTGAGAGGGACGCCGGTTTGATGAACTCCCCCAGGACGTGGACCGGCAGGATGATCAGCAGGCCGACGATCCAGCTGGCGGCCGAGTCGGGGGAGCCGACCAGGTGATGGAAGAACCCCTTGAGCCCGAGCAGGCGCAGGCCGGTGTACTGGACGTAGCAGAAGACGCAGATGGCCAGCGCCAGCGTCGTGTTGAGGTTGGCGGTGGGGGACTTGTAGCCGGGCAGGAGCCCGACGAGGTTCATCACCAAGATGTAGAGGAACAGCGTGCCGATGAACGGGGTGAAGTGGCGGCCGTAGGTCGGCCCCATGATGCCGGCGACGAACGCGTCGAGCCCCTCGACGAGGAGCTCCAGGAAGTTCTGCAGGCCGCGCGGGACGAGGGCCACGCGGCGGGTGGCGGCCCAGCAGAGCAGGGCCAGCCCAACGATCACCCCCCAGGCGAAGATCACGTCCTGCCAGGCGTGGAGGACGTGGGCCAGCGGGGAGTCGCCGAGGGCCTTCGCCCAAAGCGTGAGGATGTTCGGGATCTCGGGAATGCCGAGCCCCTCGGCGTGGGCCACGGCCTCAGCCACGGGGGGATTCTTCGCTACCGGTACCGGGTACAGGCGTGTACCCGGTACCGGTAAGGGATGAAGCCGTCCGTCCGGACCAGATGGCACAGCCGATCAACACGACGAACGGCCAACTGAAGCCGGCGATGATGGCCACCAGCGAGAGTTTGTTCGAGAGTGCGAGCGCCAGCCCGGCGGGGTAGAGGAGCAGCAGTTTGACGAGCAGGAGGGTCAGGGCGCGCCGGCGCTGCTCGCGGCCCCAGGCGAGTGCCAGGGATTGGAGGAGGAAGAGGTTGGTGATGTTCCACAGCGCCCCGGCGAGGACGCCGCCCGCCGTCGGGAGCCGGCCCGCCGCGGCGAGGACCGCGGCGATTCCCAAAGCTCCCCAGAGAGCTGGGCGCAGCGCGTTAGACAACAGACTAGGCGGCATCCGTGTTCTCGTGTATGGCCTGTCGAATCAGACGAATGGTTTCGCGGATGGCGGCAGCCAATCCCAACAGGATGGCGCCGATGAGGCCCCAGGGGGCCGTCTGGAACTGCCGATCGAGGAACCGCCCGATGACGAATCCCACGAGGGGACCTGCCGCCAGGAGCAGCGGGATGGTGGTGAAGGTCCCGACCTGGCGCAACGTCCGGTAGAGGTCTCGTTCGTCCCGCGAAGAGCCCACAGGATATCACACCCCCCGTCGCCCACGCAAGTGGCCGCCTCACCGTAGCACGGCCCGACGGGGCGGGTCAAGCGCCCGTACGCGCCGCCGGCCCTATGCTTGGCTGGCGAGGAGGCGGCTCTGCCGCTGGAGGTCGGCTGTCAGCGTCGCCGTCACCGGGCCGGGGGCCGGGAATGCCTCGACGGCGGTCGCGGCCGGCGCTCGGAGCGTTTCCCCTGGGGACGAGATGGAGGGCGGGAGCGGGACGGGCATCAGCAACGGCAACAGCGCAAGCAATCCTGCACCGACGAGCGCGGCCTGCGGCATGCGTGGTTCCTCCTCGGGTTGAGGGGGAACCGGCTCTCGGGGAGCCCGCTAGCGCCCTAGCATACGCGGTTCGCCCGCGCTGTCAAGCGCAGAAGTGACGGCGTCGCCAACTAGGCCGCGAGCGTCTGGAGAAACTGCCGGATCGTATGGACGGGGATGGACCGCACGTAGCAGAGCGCTAGGAGATCATGATCGCCGGTGACGATCGCGTCCGCATGGGCGGTGATGGCACAGGCGATGATATGAAGATCTTTGGGATCGCGCACCGGATGGGCCGTCATCTGCGGGATCTCCACCAGCTCGCTGATGCCGAGCATCGTCCGTTGGATGTCGAGGACCTGCTCGGCGGCAAAGTGGAAATCCTCAGACAACACGTCGTAAACTTCTTGGAGAATGGCATGGGTGAGGAGCGGTGTGAAGCGGCCCGCGAATGCGGCGTCGAGCAAGCGTCGGGCAGTCCCGGCTGAGTAGTACCCCGAGATCCAGACGTTACTGTCCAGGACAACGCGAGTCAACGATGGCGGGAGCTTGTGTAGCGCCGCGCCCGAACCGCCCGAAGCACATCGCGCTCACGAAGTCCGTACCGCTTGGCCGTGCGTTCGCATCGGGCGTAGAGCGCCCGCTGACGACGCGCACTCCACGATGTCGCCGTCAGGCGGAGCCATTCGTCGAGCAGGTCCCGCTTGAATCGCAGGGTGCGGCCGATGCGGATGGCGGGGAGCTCCCCGGCCTCCGCCCGGCGATAGACCGTCTGCGGGTTGATCCGCAGGTAGTGCGCCACCACGTTGACCGTCATCACCTCAGCGACCATCGGGTCCCTCCACCCTCAAGCCTACCCGGCCGCCGTTGCGGCGTCAAGGCCATTTCTATTCTTTTATACTGGCGTTACGCGCCGCGCTCCAGCCCGGCCTGGGCGGCGAGGTAGCGGTGGGTGAGCAGCATCGCGGCGGCGACGGGCGTCGGCCACTCGTTGGGCAACCCGAAGATCGCCAACAGATGCGCCTCGTCCTCAACCGGGATGACATCACTGTCGGGCCGGGTGGCGGCCTGCGCGCGCTGCTGCGCCTCCGCCGGCGACAAAAATACGCACCGTTCCTCCGGCAGCGCGAGCGCGTGCACGAGGAGGCGGAGTCGGTGTTCCGCCTCGCCGTCGGCGCCGACCAACACCTTAAATCCCCGCATCACCGCCAGTGGCACCAAGGCCCATGTGTCCGAATTCACAAAGAGCAGCCGGTGCTTGGACAGCAGGAGCGGCTCAGGGATCTCGGCGACGGCCTCGCGCGCCTGCTCCCACGCCTTGGCCACCCTCCCGACTATCGCCTCCTGCGCCACCCCCTGTGCCTGCGCGGGCATGTCCACGGCGGCCAGCGTCCCCGTCGCGTCCGCCCGCTCCGACGCGGTATTTTCCTCCAGGCCGGCGGCGACGCGGCGACCTTGCTGGGCCGCGAACTCCGCACCGCTCTGTGCGGCGTAACGGGCGTCGCCCAAGAACCGCTCGACCTGATTCAAGATATCGGCTAACGGCCCATGCACCCACAGATGACTAGCCCAGTTCTGACGCTGCTGCCGCAACGCCGTCTGCGCGGCATGCCACGCTAGGTCTGCTTTGACGTACCGGCGCCGGGCTTCCAAGTAATGTCTCTGCTCCAGGGCGGCCAGCGCCATCGCGTGATGCAGACCACGATCCTCCATCGCCTGCCGTAACCTCTCCACAATCGCATCCTGGTTCAACGGAACCCCGGCCGGCAGGGCGAGAGCCGCCGGAATCTGTGGGGCGGGCGGCAGCGCGAACCGCGCGGTGTCCGCCGCCGATCGCCCCTCCTCCAGCCCAGCGGCGACGGTGATGTTGAGTGTGGCGCCAGGTTGGAGAGGGCCCGATGGCGCATCAATAATCACGCGGGATGTGAGAGGTGCCGGGGCCAGGCCTCCGGGGCGCAGCTTGGCCTGGAGGTAGACATTCCATGATTTGAGCCGCTGGTTCGCTTGACCGGAGGGACTAAAAAGGACGCGCGAGAGGTCCCCAGCCCGTGCGGCGAAGAACGAGGCGGGTCCGGATTGACGGGGCTCACGGACCAGAATCACTGGCTTATCATGCGAGTTTAACCCCAACGCGCGGCCCAATGCCGCCGCGGAGGCGTTGTCGACGAGCGTGATTTCTTCAAATGCTGGAAGGGTGGATGGGGATGGCGACTGGCTTGAGGACGGGACGCTTCGCGTGCCCTGAACAGTGACCGACAATTCCTGCCGCACGTTCACCGAGAAACTCACCGATTGCGGGCGTTCTCCAAGCGGCAGTGGTTGCCGGGATCCCGCCCCCGGGGCGGCGTCTCGACGCTCGCGCGTCACCGTGCGGAGTGGATCCGACGCGGTGCGAGAGATCGCTAGTTGCCGTGCGACGCTCGGCCCGGGCTCCGGCGCCCGAGCGGCCGGCGAAAAATAGGTAGAGGGGAGGAACCAGAGATCGTGTTTGTCGGCGCCGGCGGGGGCCGGGTCCTGTGGGCGCCCGCGATATACCCCGCGATGATCTTGCCAGATCGCCGGTTTCCAATCTTCCCGCCATCCTCGCCGGGCCACGGCGAAGAGGCCCTGAGGCCCGGCGGCGATGGGAGTGCCCCATTGCAGAATGTTGGGGCGGTCTTGACCCGGCGTGAGCGCGGCGCGCGAAGCGGCCTCAGTCCCTTCGGAATGCACGACCTTCGCGCGGAGGATGCGGCCCTCAGCCGGCGAGACGATCAATATCCGGTGGCTGGTAGCGACGTAGAGGGACGGCCCCTCGGCGGCGTCACCCACTACCAGATCGCTGAGTATCTCATCACGTTCAGGTGTGAATTTTGGCAAACGACGCCACGTGGTTGAAGCCACCGGCCCCTCAAGGATCCAGAGCCCTTCCAAGTCTCCGCCGGCCGTCACCGCGGCGGCGAAGACGGCGTTGCCGTGCGCCGCTAGATGGCTCAAATGGAGATACAACGGGGTGCCGGCTGGCCAACGGACGGGCGCCGGCTGTCCGAGCAGCTCTCCGGTGGCGGCGTTCATGACGTAGGACTCCTGCGTGCCAGCGAGGACATACAGGTGGTTTCCCTGCACGGCAAGACCTGACCAACCTCTCGGCAGTCCGCTGCGCAGGACCTTCGCTGTGGTGTTGGCAGACCATCCTTGGCGGTGCGGGAAGGGGACGGCGATCACCTCCGTGCCGGTCTTCTCGTGCCATCGCAGGAAGAAAAACGTACGCCGCGCTGCGCTCATGGCCATGGCATCAATGTGAGCATCGGGGTCGTCGGCCAAGACTAATGGCGGGAAGGTCGGGGCCGCGGCAGGCCGTCGCGCAAGATCGTAAACGGCTATCTGTGCCGCGGTTTTGGGGCCCCGCGTATCCACGATGAATAGCCGCTGGTTGTCAGCATCGTGCGCGAGATGGAGTATATTTCGATGAACATCTTCCACCACTTTCGTGGCCGACTCTTCCAGGCCGGCGGCGAGGCGAGGGGCGGGAGGGGGAGGAGTCGAGGGAACGGTGATGACCACCTGGGCACTGGCAGAGAGGGCATTGTCGGCGAACACCTCGACGCCGTCGGCTTGAATGATCGGCAAGTCGTCCAGCGGGCGCCCGGCGGTTTTTCGCGCCGTTCGGTATTCACCCCAGGCCGTGGCGGCGGCCGTCCCCGACTCGTCCACGAGTACGACCGCCTCGTCATTGGTGATCGCAAAGACCGGTTGCGTGCGCGCGTGGCGGCTCGTCGAGTAACGGCGAATGAGCGTGATCGGCTTCGTCGCATTAAGCCCGAGGGCGGCCGCCAGGGCGGCGCTCTGCGCGCCCTGGCGGAGAACGAGCTCTTCGAAATAATTGGCGGAGACGAGGATCTGTCTCACCTCGGCCAGGGTGACGG
>JACQRF010000147.1 GCA_016206635.1 Candidatus Omnitrophota bacterium | reverse complement strand
GTGGTCTACGACCGCGACGAGGACGCCCACTACGACACGATCTCCGCGTACATCAAGGCGATGCGCGGGACCGACCCGGACGCGGCGCTCTACTGGCTGGCGAAGATGCTGTACGCTGGCGAGGACCCGCGGTTCATCGCGCGGCGGCTGGTGATCTGCGCGGCAGAGGACGTCGGCAACGCCGACCCGCAGGCGCTCGTCGTGGCGACGGCGGCCGCGCAGGCGGTCGAGCAGATCGGCCTGCCGGAGTGCCGCATCCCCTTGGCGCAGGCCACCACCTACGTGGCGTGCGCGCCGAAGTCCAACGCCGCCTACCTCGGGATTGAGGCCGCGGCCAAGGATGTCGAGCAGGGACGGACACTCGAAGTCCCGGGGCACCTGAAAGACAGCCACTATCCCGGGGCACAGCGGCTGGCGCATGGCGAGGGCTATCAATACGCGCACGACTTCCCCGGCCATCACGTCGAGCAGGCGTACTTGCCGGAGGCGCGCCGGTACTACGAGCCGACCGATCAAGGATTCGAGCGGGAGCTCAAAAACCGGCTGGAGAAACTCCGGAAACCGACTTGACAACGATTCATCATTGATGTATATTTCTCTCATATATCATGAATATTATAGTCAGGATTATAACTTGCGTTGGCTCAATGAATAACATGGAGATGAGATGTCGGTTGTCAAGAGAATGACCGCTGCCGAAGTTGAGGCGGCCGCCAAGATGTTCGAATCCCAATCCCCACAGGAAGTCTTGCGGTGGGGGTTGCAGCAATTTTCCCCCAGGATCGGGCTGGCCTCGAGCTTCGGGGCGGAAGATGTCGCGTTGATTGACATGCTGGCGGCGCGCCATCGCGATGTGACGATCTTCACGCTGGACACCGGCCGGCTCAACGAAGAAACCTATGAGGTGATGGAGCGGATTCGCCGGCACTACGGGATCTCGATCAAAAGTTATTTTCCGAATTTCGAGCGGGTGCAGGCGCTGGAGCGAGGGAAAGGCTTCTACTCGTTCCGCGAGTCGGTCGAGAACCGCAAGGAGTGCTGCGGCATCCGCAAGGTGGAGCCGTTGGGCCGCGCGCTGGCGGAACTGGATGCGTGGATCACCGGCCTGCGCCGGACGCAGGCGGTCACGCGCGGCGGCGTGCCGAAGATCGAGGTGGATGCGGCCCACGACGGCATGGTCAAGCTGAACCCGCTGGCGGACTGGTCGGAGACGCAGGTCTGGGACTACATCAAGGCGCACCGCGTCCCGTATCACGCGTTGCACGACCAGGGCTACCCGTCGATCGGCTGCGCGCCGTGCACGCGGGCGATCCAGCCGGGCGAGGATGTGCGGGCCGGCCGCTGGTGGTGGGAGCGGCCGGATCAGAAAGAGTGCGGGTTGCATCTCAACCCGCCCAAGCCATCGTGAATCCGTCTAGGAAAGGGGGCTCGATGACGCGGAGGGTTCGGATGATGGGACTGTGGGGGGCCGGCCTCCTGCTGGCTGGCTGCGCCACGATCAACCCGCAGGAGCACGACCAGCTTCGCGCGCAGGTCGGGGGATTGCAATCGAGCGTGGCGGCGCTCACCAGCCAGGTGGAGGAACTGCGCGCCCGCCAGCAAGCGCTGGAAGGGCAGGCGTGGGATCGGGGGATACGCCCGCTGCCTGCGCGCCCGTCCGCCGACGCGCCGGGGCATCGCGTGCTGACGGCCCGCGAGATCCAGCAGGCGCTGCAGCGAGCCGGTTTCTATGAGGGGCCGATGGACGGCAAGATCGGCCCGAACACCCGCGTGGCGATCAAGGCCTTCCAGTCCGCGCATCACTTGACGGCCGACGGCGTCGCCGGCACCCAGACGATGCGCGCGCTGCAACCCTATGTGACCGCACCAGCGCCGCCTCGGGGATTATTAGAAGAATTGCCATGAGGCCCGCCGCCTAAATGCCGATTGTCCTGGAGGGGGTTTCCAAGCGGTTCGCCCCGAACGGCTGGTCGGCCGCCGGCCTACCCCTGCCTGTCCGGCAGGCAGGCGGCAGGCAGGGACAGGCCGCGTCCGATCTCGAGGCGGTGCAGGAGGTGTCGCTGACTATTGAGGACGGGGAATTCGTCTGTCTGCTCGGCCCGTCCGGGTGCGGCAAGTCCACGCTGGTGCACCTCATCGCGGGGCTGGAGACACCAACGGCGGGCCGCGTCCTCGTGGATGACCAGCCGGTGACCGGCCCGGGGACCGACCGCGTCGTCGTGTTCCAGGAGGCGGCGCTGTTCCCGTGGCTGACGGTGCTCGGCAACGTCGAGTTCGGCTTGAGGATGGCGGGGCTTCCGGCACCCGAGCGCCAAGCGCGGGCGCTCGAGTTCATCAGGCTCGTGCACCTGGGCCGTTTCGCCCTGGCCTACCCGCACCAGCTCTCCGGCGGGATGAAGCAGCGGGTGGCGATCGCGCGGGCATTGGTGATGCACCCGAAGATCCTGCTGATGGACGAGCCGTTCAGCGCGCTCGACGCGCAGACGCGAGCCCTGCTGCAGCGGGAGCTGTTGGAGCTGTGGCAGCGGCTGAAGATCACCGTCTTCTTCGTGACGCACAACGTCCGCGAAGCGACGGTGATGGCCGATCGGGTGTTCGAGATCTCGGCGAGGCCGGGACAGATCAAGCATCGGTACGCGATCACCCTGCCGCGGCCGCGCAGCGAGCATGATCCGCGGCTCATTGCCATCCAGCAGCGGGTGTTGGGCTCGCTCGAGGAAGAGATTGCGAAGGTGGTCAAGGAGTCCATGGATGCGGAATATCCCATGGCGCCGCGCGGTCCTGTGGTGCCTGCTGATCGGAATCTGGGAAGCCATATCTAAGGTCTGGCCGGCGGTGCCGGCCGCCTCCGCGGTGTTCAGGATCGTCGGGCAGAACCTCAGCGATCCCGCGTTCCTGGCGGCGATGGGCGGCAGCCTGCGCCGGATGGCCGTCGGCTACGCCATCGTCGTGGTCATTGGCATCGGTGCCGGGCTGCTGCTCGGCCGCTACCGCCTGTTGGATGAGGCGTTCGGAGTGCTGGCGGTGGCGCTGCACGCCATGCCGGCGGCGGCCTGGGTCCCGCTCGCGATCGCCCTGTTCGGCCTCGGCGAAACCACCATCCTGTTTACCATTGTCTTGGGAGCGACCGGCATCGTGATGGTCGGCACGAGCGCCGGCATCCGCAGTGTCCCGCCCCTGACGTTGTGGGCCGGCCGCACGATGGGGGCGCACGGCGTCAAACAATTCTGGCACGTCATCGTGCCGGCCGCCACGCCGAGGATTGTGGACGGACTGCGGCTGGCGTGGGCGTTCGGCTGGCGGGCGCTGATGGCCGGCGAGCTCCTCGTGGCCTCGGTGCGCGGCATGGGGCAGCTCATTCATGCCGTGGCCAAGTCCCGGCAGATCCCGGACCTGATCGCGCTCATGGTGATCATCGCGGCGATCGGGATCGCGGTGGATGGGCTCGTGTTTGCGCGGCTCGAGCGGACCGTCCGCGTGCGGTGGGAGACGGCGTGATGGTGCGGATCACCGGCGCCGCATTGCAGGAGATGATCGCGCATGCCCAGCGGGACTACCCGAACGAGGCGTGCGGCTACCTGGCGGCGCGCGACGGCATGCTGGTGCGGGCGATCCCGATGCGCAACGCCGATGCCAGCCCGACCAGTTATACGATGGATTCTCGGGAGCAGCTAGCCGTGCAGCGGTCGCTGCGCGCGCAGGGCCTCGAGCACGGCGCGATTTATCACTCGCACGTGGCGACCGAGGCGTACCCCTCGCGGCGCGACATCGCCCACGCGCTGGCGATTCAGGAATTTTGCCGCGTGCCGTATTTTCTGGTGACGCTCAAGGAGGCGCGGCCGCGGGTACGGGCGTTCACGATCCTCGACGGGCATGTCCGCGAGGAGGAGCTCGTGGAGGTGGCCGCGTGACCATCCGGATCGGCACGCGCGGGTCGGCGCTGGCGCAGGCGCAGGCGCAGGAAGTCCACGCGGCGCTGGCGTCGCGCGCGCCGGGCGCGGCGGCCGAGATCATTGTGATCAAGGCCGGCGGCGATGAGGGGGGGCCGCACGGCGAGGGACCGTTGCCGGCTGGCTCGGGCAAGGGCTGGTTCGTCAAAGAGCTGGAAGAGGCGCTGTTGGCCGGGCGCGTGGATCTCGCCGTCCACTCGGTGAAAGACCTCCCAACGGAGCTGCCGGCGGGGCTCGCGCTCGGCGCGATCCTGCCGCGCCGCGATCCGCGCGATGTGGTGGTCACGCGCGACAGGACCTCGCTGGCGTTGCTGCCGGCAGGGGCGCGCGTCGGCGCCAGCTCGCTGCGGCGGCAGGCGCAACTGCGGCGGCTGCGTCGGGATCTGGAGCTGCTGTCGATCCGCGGCAACGTCGACACCCGGCTGCGCAAGTTGGATGAGGGCCAATACGATGCGATCGTGCTCGCCGGCTGCGGGCTCGCCCGGCTGGGCTTGGCGGCGCGCGTGGCGCAATGGCTTGAGCCGGCGCAGATGCTGCCGGCCCCGGGGCAGGGGGCGCTGGGCCTCGAGGTGCGGGCGGACCGCCCCGATCTCCTGGCGGTGTGCGCGCGGCTCGACGATGCGCCGTCCCGGCTGGCGGTGACGGCGGAACGGGCGCTGTTGCGGAGTCTCGGCGGCGGCTGCCAGGTGCCGATCGCGGCGCTGGCGGCGCTTGACGCGGCGGGGAACTTGGCGCTCGACGGTGCGGTGTTCGCGCCGGACGGGCGCCGCGTGGTCCGGCAGACGCTGTCGGGCGCGCAGGATGACGCCGAGCGAATCGGCATCACGCTGGCGAGCCATTTGCGCGCGAAAGGGGCGGATCGCTTGTTGTTCGGCCAACACTCCACACAGGCCCACGCATGGCAGGCATCGTCTACCTCGTAGGCGCCGGGCCGGGCGGCCCGGAGTTGCTGACGCGGCGCGGCGGGGATCTGCTGGCGCAGGCCGACTGCGTGATCTACGATCGCTTGGTGGATCCGCGGATCGTGCGGTTGGCGGCGAGCGGGTGCGAGCGGATCAACGTGGGAAAAACCGTCGGCGAAGAGGGCGGCACGCAGGCGGCGATCAATACCTTGCTCGTGCGAAAGGCCCGGCGGCACCGGGTTGTCGTGCGGCTCAAAGGCGGCGACCCCCTGATCTTCGGGCGAGGGATGGAAGAGGTCGCGGCGTTGAAACGGGCGAAGATTGCCTGTGAGATCGTGCCGGGCGTCAGCTCAGTGCAGGCAGCCGGGGCCTACGCCGGGATCCCGCTGACCGACCGGACGCTCAGCTCCAGCGTGACGATCGTGACCGGCCAGGAATCGGCGACGAAGTCGCGCGCGACCATCCAGTGGAAAGCGCTGGCGCGCGGCAGCGACACCCTGGTCATCTTGATGGGCCACGAGCGGCTGCCGGCGATCCTCACCCAACTGCGGCGGGCCGGCCGCGCGGCGGCGACGCCGATCGCGCTGGTCCGGTGGGCGGGGCGGCCCGAGCAGTCGGTGCTGACCGGGACGCTCGCCACGATCGAGCCGTTGCTGGCCCAGCGTCCGGAGTTCGGCCCGCCGGTGGTGGCGATCATCGGCGACGTGGTGACGCGGCGCGAGCAATGCCAGTGGTGGACCCGCCCGCCGCTGGCCGGCCGGCGGATCGTCGTCACGCGCGCCGAGGGGGATACCTCCGAGCTGATTGAGCGCCTGGAGTCATTGGGGGCGACCTGTCTTGAGGTGCCGGCGATCGCGATCGTGCCGAGGTCGCTCGGCGTGAAGGCCGAAGCGGCGCTCGCCGCCCGGCTGGCATCGTACGACTGGGTTGTGTTTGGCAGCGCCCACGGGGTCAAGGCGGTGATGGCGCTGCTGGCGCGGCAAGGCAGGGACGCCCGGGCGTTCGGCACGGCGCGCGTCTGCGCGATCGGGCCGAAGACGGCCTCGGCGCTGGAGGGGGCGGGGATCACGCCGGACCTGGTTCCAGCCGATGCTTCGACGAAAGGGGTGGCCGCGGCGTTCCGGCGACTCCCGCTCAGCGGGGCCACGGTGCTGATCCCGCGCTCGTCGCTGGCGATCGGCGATGCCCTGGCGCGAGGCCTGCGCGCCAAAGGGGCGGTGGTTTCGGAGATCCCGCTGTACGACACCACGCTCCCGCACGTCTCGAGGGCGGCGCTGCAGGAGCGGCTGGGCGACGGCGCCGTGGACATCATCACCTTCACCAGCGCCTCGACGGTGCGGAACTTCTTTCTTATTTTGGAGCGGGCCGGCTTCTCGTCGCGCAAGGTGCTCAACGGCGCGCAGGTGGCGTGCATCGGCCCACGGACGGCGGCCGCCGCCAAGCAGGCGGGGCTGGCCGTGCACATCACGCCGCGCGGCGCTTGGACGCTCGACGGATTGATCGAGGCGATCGTCGCCGCCGGGGCCCGCCCCTAATGCCCACAGAAAAAAGGACCGCTGATATCAGCGGCCCTTTTTCGGGGCGGTACCCGGCGACGCGGCTGCGGCGGCTGCGACGCACGCCGGCGTTGCGACGGCTCGTGCAGGAGTCGGCGTGGAGCGCGGGCAACTTGGTGCTCCCCTGCTTCGTCAAGGAGGGGCTCGCGCAGCCGGAACCGATCCCCTCGATGCCGGGGGTGGTGCGGCACTCGCTGAAGAGTTTGGCGTCGGCCGCGAAGGAGGCGCAGGCGCTCGGCCTCGGCGGGGTCTTGCTCTTCGGCCTGCCCCGCCGGAAAGACGCCCAGGGGCGCGGGGCGGATGCCGCCGACGGCATTGTCCAGCAGGGGGTGCGGGCGATCAAGCGGGCGGCGCCGGGGCTGGCGGTGATGACCGACGTCTGCCTCTGCGAGTACACCGATCACGGGCATTGCGGGATTTTGCGCGGGCGGTCGGTGGCCAACGACGCGACGCTCAAACGCCTGGCCGCCATCGCGGTGTCGCAGGCGCGGGCCGGGGCCGATCTCGTCGCCCCGTCGGCGATGATGGACGGGCAGGTCCGGGCGATCCGGCGCGCGCTCGACGCCGCCGGCTTTGCCGACACGCCGATCATGGCGTACGCCGCGAAATATTGCTCGGCGTTCTACGGGCCGTTCCGCGAGGCGGCCGCTTCGGCCCCGGCGTTCGGTGACCGGCGCGGCTACCAGATGAGCCCCGCCAATCGCGAGGAGGCGCTGCGCGAAGTCGCCCTGGATATCGAGGAGGGGGCCGACCTCGTCATGGTGAAGCCGGCGTCGGCCTACCTCGACGTGATCCGGGCGGTGAAGGAGCGGTTCCATTGGCCGACGGCCTGCTATCAGGTCAGCGGCGAATACGCGATGCTGAAGGCGGCGGCGGCGCGCGGCTGGGTGGACGAGGCGCGGGCGACGGACGAATTGTTGACGGCGATGCGCCGCGCCGGGGCGGACCTCTTGATTACGTATTCTGCGGTCACGGTCGCACGACGGTTGAGCACGACACGCACGACAGGGAGGCAGTGATTCCGATGGGCAATCTGATCAAGGCGCAGACGGAGTCGTGGGGGGCGCGCGCGGCGCAGCCGCAGCTCGAGGAGATCCAGCGGTTCGCCGAGCAGATCCACCGGTTGAACGAGGGGGAGCTCGACCCCGACGACTTCAAGAAGTTCCGCCTGGAGAACGGCATCTACGGCATCCGCGGGACGACCGACGAGCACATGATCCGCGTGAAGGTCAAGTACGGGGTCTTCACGGCGGAGCAGATGGAGGTCTTGGCGACCCTGGCCGAGCGGTACGCCGACCCGAAGGTCGGGCACATCACGACGCGGCAGAATTTCCAGTTCCACCACATCAAGCGGGCGGAGGTCCCCGGCATTCTCCAGCAGATCGCCGAGGTGGGGCTGACCAGCCGCGAGGCGTGCGGCAACACCGTGCGCTCGGTGACCGGCTGTCCCTACGCCGGGGTGTCGGCGACCGAGGCGTTCAACGTGGTCCCGTACGCCGAGGCGACGGCCCGCTATTTCCTGCGGCACTCGGTCTGCAG
>JACQRF010000149.1 GCA_016206635.1 Candidatus Omnitrophota bacterium | reverse complement strand
CTCATCCATCACGGCCTTGATGCGCTCCTCGAACTGCCCGCGGTACTTGGTGCCCGCGACCATCAACGCCAAATCCAGGATGATGACGCGCTTGTCCCGCAGGATTTCCGGCACGTCGCCCTTGATCACTTTTTGGGCCAAGCCTTCGACGATGGCCGTCTTGCCCACCCCGGCTTCTCCGAGCAGCACCGGGTTGTTCTTGGTGCGCCGGCCGAGAATCTGGATGACCCGCTCGATCTCGTCCTTGCGGCCGATCACCGGATCCAGCTTGTTGTCGCGGGCCAACTGCGTCAGGTCGCGGCCGAAGGCGTCCAGCGCGGGCGTCTTGGTCTTCGACGGCGCCGGGCTCACCGTGTAGCCGGAGCTGGGCGTGCTCGAACCGAGCAGCTCCATGACCTCCTGGCGCACCTTGCCCAGATCGAGCCCGAGGTTCACGAGGACTTGCGCGGCGATGCCTTCCCCCTCGCGGATGAGGCCGAGCAACAGGTGCTCCGTCCCGATGTAGTGGTGGCCGAGATTGCGCGCCTCATCCATCGCCAGCTCGATCACCTTTTTGGCCTTGGGGGTGAACGGGATGTCGCCGGAGACGATCGTCGACGGGCCGAGCTGCACGAGCTTCTCCACCTCCAGGCGGATCTGGTCCGACGACAGGCCGAGGTTCTGCAGCACCGCCGCCGCAACCCCCTCCCCTTCCCGGATCAGCCCGAGCAGGATGTGCTCCGTGCCGATATAATCGTGGTTGAACCGCTTGGCCTCCTCTTTCGCCAAGAGGATGACCTTGCGGGCCCGCTCCGTGAAGCGATTGAACATATTCATGGTGTCGTGCCCCCCTGCCGTCCGGCGGACGCCGCGAGAGATTCCCGCAACAGCTGCGCGCGGCGGACGTCCCGCTCGCGGCTGGCCAGCGACCGCCCCGCCCACCGCTGCAGGTGCGCCGGCTGCGTCGTAATGAACAAGGTATTGATGGTGGCCCGGTCCAGCGGCACGATCCCGAGATCGACGCCGAGCCGGACCAGCGACAGGAGATCGGTCGTCTCCGCCGAGGTAATGATGTGGGCGCTCTTGAGCGTCCCGTACGCGCGCCAGATGCGATCTTCCAGCGCCTCGCGATTCTGCGTCACGATCGCCTCGCGGGCCGCCTCTTCCTGCTGAACCACCTGGCCGGCGATCCGCTCCAGCGCGTCCACCAGCTCCGGCTCCGCCCGCCCCAAGCTGACCTGATTCGAGATCTGAAAGAAATTCCCCGTCGCCTCGGTGCCCTCGCCGTACAACCCGCGGGCGGTCAGCCCCAGCTTCGTGATGGCGTGCAAGACGCGGTTGATCTGTTTGGTCATCACCAGGCACGGCAGGTGCAGCATCGCCGAGGCGCGCAGCCCGGTGCCGACGTTCGTCGGACAGCACGTGAGGTATCCCCACGCCGGCGAGAAGGCATAGGCCAGATCGGCCTCGAGCTGGCGATCCAACTCCGAGGCGATCGCCCACCCCTCGCGGAGATTGAGCCCGGACTGCAGCACCTGCAGCCGCACGTGATCCTCTTCATTGACCATCACCGCGATGATCTCGCGGTCGCCGATGATCACCGCCCGCTCGGCGGCGTCGCCGTCGGCATGCTCGCGGCTGATCAGGTGCCGCTCGACGAGGAACAGCCGGTCCACGCCGGGGAGCTCCTCCAGATGCAGCAGGAGGGCCTGCGCCAGATACGGCGCCCGGCCGGCCGCCTGCTCAACGGCGGCCCGCACCTGCGCCCGCCCGCGCTTGGTCGCCCAGTGGGGGAACCGGTGGCCGGCGAGATTGCGGGCCAGCCGAATCCTCGACGACATGACAATGGCGGCGTGGGGACCGGTCCCGCGCAACCACTCCCCGGTCTGCCGTTGAAGGCTACTGAGCGCTTCGATGGCGTGTGCCACGTCGTGTCCCCTTCGGTTTGGGGGGAGGCTCCAACTGCCCGATCCGGTCGCGCAGCGTCGCCGCCTCCTCGAACGCCTCCGATTTCACCGCCTGCTTCAGCCGGGCCTTCAAGCCTTCCAGCTCGGCCTCCCGCTTCGCCTGGGGGCTGGTTGCCGCCGGCGCCTTGCCGATGTGCCGCGACGCCCCATGGACTTGCCGCAGGAGCAGGGCCAGCCCGCGCTGGAACGTCTCATAACAGGTCCCACATCCCAGTCTACCTGATCTCTTGAAGTCCTCAAAGCGCAGTCCGCACTGGGGACACGCCGTCGGCGGCGCGATGCCGGACTGCTCGAGCGTGGCGCCGAGATCGGTCAACCCGGTCATCAGGTCCGCCAGCCCGAACGGGGCGTCCATCTTGACCCCCTTCTCGCGGGCGCACGGCTCGCAGAGGTGCAGCTCCCGGGACTCATCCTGGATGATCTCGGTCAGATGCACCGTCGCCTCGCGCTCCCCGCAGAGGTCGCAGGTCATAGGTTAGTAGCGCACGCCGTCGGTGCGCGTCAGCCGATGGAACGCGTCCCGCAGCGTCGCCGTGGCGCGGCCCGGCACGCCCGCGCCGATCGGCCGGCCATCCACGCGGACCACCGGCACGATCTCCGCCGCCGTCCCGGTCAGGAAACACTCGTCCGCGTTGAACAGGTCGTGCCGCGTGAGCACGACCTCCCGCACCGGCATCCGCAACGCCCGCGCCAGGTCCATGACCGTGTCGCGCGTAATCCCGCGCAGCAGGCCGATGTACGGGGGCGGCGTCAGCAACGCCCCCCGCGTGACGATGAAGAGGTTATCGCCCGTGCACTCCGCGACATACCCCTGGGCGTTGAGCATGATCGCCTCTTCCACGCCGGCATTCGTCGCCTCAATCTTCGCCAGGATATTATTGAGATAATTCAGCGATTTGATCTGCGGGTTCAGCGCCTCCGGGATATTGCGCTGCGTGGGCACCGTGACGATCGCCATCCCGTCGCGGTAGATGCGCTCAGGATACAGGACGATCCGGTCGGTGATGATGATCAGCGTCGGCGTCGAGCATTTGCGGGGGTCGAGGCCGAGATCGCCGGGGCCGCGCGTGACAACCACCCGGATGTAGGCGTCGGACAGCCGGTTGGCCTTGAGCGTCTGGATGACGGCCCGTTGCAGCGCGGATTTCGTCAACGGCACCTTCAGCATCAGCGTGTGGGCTGACTCGAACAGCCGGTCAACGTGCGCCGGCAGCTTGAACACCCGCCGCCGGTAGGCGCGGATGCCCTCGAACACCCCGTCGCCATACAGCAACCCGTGGTCGAACACCGACACCGTGGCCCGGGCCCGATCCACCAGCTTCCCATTCAGATAAATTTTCATGATGGTTGTACGATCTCCCCATCGCGCATGTGAACGACCCGGCCGGCGGCCTGCGCCAGCGCCGGCTCGTGCGTCACCATGACGACCGTCATCCGTTCCCGCCGGGCCTCCTCCATCAGCACCCGCAAGACCTCGGCGCCGGTGGCCGTGTCGAGGTTCCCGGTCGGTTCATCGCACAACAGCAGCCGCGGCCGGTTCATCAGCGCCCGCGCGATCGCCACCCGCTGCTGCTCGCCGCCGGACAGCTCCGCCGGCCGGTGCGCCCGCCGCCCGGCCAATCCCACGTCCGCCAACAGCGCCTCGGCCCGCGCGCGCGCCGCGCGCACCGGGCCACGAGCGGCCCCCACCAGCGCCGGCAGCAGCACGTTCTCCAGCGCCGTGAGCTCCGGCAACAGGTGATAGCTCTGGAACACGAACCCGATCAGCGCGTTGCGCCGGCGCGCCTGCGCATCCGGCGTCAACGCCGACCAGGCCTGCCCTTCGAGCTGCACCTCGCCGGCCGTCGGCGTGTCGAGCCCGCCGATCAGGTGCAGCAGCGTGGACTTGCCGGCGCCGGACGGCCCGACGATCGCGACGATTTCCCCCGCGCCCACGCGCAACGACACGCCGCGCAGCACCGTGAGCTCGCCACGGCCTTGCGGGTACCGCTTCTCGACGCTGCGGATGTCAATCACGGCCGGCGGTTACTCGTACCGCAGCGCGTCGACCGGGTGCAGGCGCGCGGCCACGGCGGCCGGGTACAGGCATGCCAGCCAGCTGATCAGGAACGCGGCGGCGACGATCAGCCCGACGTCCGGCCAGGTCATCTGCACCGGCAGATGGTCGAGGTAATAAATATCCGGCGGCAGCTTGACGAGTTCCGACCGCCGCAGGAATTCACACAGGCCGACGCCACCGGCCACCCCGAGCACGGTCCCGGCCCCGCCGATCGCCACACCCACGACGGTAAACACGGCCCGGATCTGTCCCGCGGTCGCGCCGAGCGCCTTCAAGACCCCGATATCCCGGATCCGCTCAACCACCATCATCAACAGCGTCGCCACGATGGTAAAGCAGGCGACCAGCACAATCAGCGTCAGAATCAAAAACATCACCAGCTTCTCGAGCTTCAGCGCGGCGAACAGGCTCCGGTGCTGATCCATCCAGGTCATCACCCAGTGCGGAGGGCCGAGCGCCTCGCGCACCGCCTGCTGCACCTGGTCGGCCCGCAGCGGGTCGTCCACCCGCACGCCGATGCCGGTGACGCCGGTCACCCCTAACAGGGACTGGGCCGTCTCCACCCGCACGAGCGCCAGATTGGCGTCGTAGTCATACATCCCGGAGGCGAACAGCCCCACCACCCGCAGTGGCCGCGGCGTCCGGCTGGCCAGCGTCACCACGTTCACTGAGTCACCGGGCCGCACGCCCAGCTGCCGCGCTAACACCTGCCCGAGGATCACGCCGTCAGGGCCGGGGTCCATTGTCGGTCCCGGG
>JACQRF010000141.1 GCA_016206635.1 Candidatus Omnitrophota bacterium | reverse complement strand
GACCTGGGCGGCGGTCAGGGCGACGTTGTAGATCTGGACGTCGTCAATCAGGCCGTTGAAGCGAAAAGAGGCGGCATCATCTATGCGAGACCCAATATAGAGACTCCCAGTCGTCGTCACAGCCCCCGTGGGGAGTGCAGAGCCGACGGTGGCGCTGGCCGCCGTGCCGTCCACGTAGAACTGCACGGTGCCCCCATTCGTCCACACGGCCGCCACATGGCGCCAGGTCCCATTGGCCACGGTCGCCGTCGAGGTGTCAACCCAGCCGTTAGTGGTCCCATCGGACACATTGAGCCGCAACTTCCCGTCCGCGAGGACCCGGAAATTCACTTGGTTCGAGGGTGCCCCTGACGTCTCCTTGTACGTGATGGCTTGGTCAGTCGCCGAGCTGGTCTTGATCCACGCCGCGATGGTTTGATTGCCGGAACCGGGATCCAGCGCCGCCGCGGCCGGCACGCTCACGTAGTCATCCACCCCATCGAAACTCAGGGCCTTGCCGTACTTGCCGCTGGTGGACCACGTCGCGCCGCTCAGCGTCCCGGCGTTCAGGCCGGTATTGTCCCCGGCGATCGTGCCGGTCCCCTCATCCATCTTCCAGTGGCTGACGAGGCCGGCGATGCTGGTCAGGGTGGCGTTGTGGGTTTCCAGGGACTCCGCGGCCGTGCGGCCGGACGATTCATCCAGCGGCCAGGCGGCGATCAGGCTGGTCGTGCTGACGAGCGGGTTGTCGGCCGCGAGGGTGACCTTGGTGGTCTGGAAGCTGGTGTGGGTGTGGGTCCCGGCGTCGAACTCCGCCTGGGTGTCGTCCGACGCCACCGTGGTCGGGCTTTTCAGGGTGGCGGTGCCGCCCGAGACGAGGATCTTCGCGGCGTCGTAGACGTAGTTGGCCGCGGTGGTAAACGGCTCCGTGAGCGTGGCGGCCACGGCCCACAGGGCGAAGCCGAACGCGGCGACGCCGAGGGATACCACGGTGAGCAGGCGGGTGGACACCCGCCCCGACGTGCCATAGGGGCCAGGCCCCCCTGGCACCTTGCTCCCCTCACCCCTGACCCTCTCCCCGCTGGGGAGAGGGAGTGGGTGAGGGGGGATTTGATCCCTTACGAAGTGGGTACTCGAATCCGTGTTGTCGGTACTATGTGTGGTCATTGGCAACCCAGCCGCCCCGGAGGGGCCCGTTTGGCTTTGCGTCCCCGTGTTGCCACGGGTTTGCCTTTTTCAACGATCTGACGCTCGGTCACAAATCCCAGGTGCGTTCCGAGCTTCTACCGGGAGTATACACGGCCCCCTCCGCCAAATACAAGCCCCCGCGAAATTTTTCCCGACCCCCTTAGTGCCAGGGGGGCCTGGCCCCCCTGGCACCTTGCGCGTCATCGCGAAACCCATAAGGACCGCCTTGGAAAATCCAGATGGAGGGCAAGATGCTTGAGGAAGTTCAACCCTAGGAGGCCGCGAATGGGGCTTTGCGGCGGCAGATCGTGGGCGACAACATCAAGTGATGCAATCCTAACGCCGAACGCGCCGACGGCCCGGACGGCAAGTAAAGGTCGGTATTCAATACTGCCCGCCGCCACAAACTCGACTCGCTTGGACGCCGCAGCAGGATCGTAGCCGATGGCCTGCAATGTCGCGGCAGGGGCCATCGTGTAGGTCGCGCCGGTGTCCAAGGCCATGCGGACGAACTGCCGGCCGCGCGGGCCCTCGAGCAGCACGTCCACGGGGATAATGGCGCTGGTGGGATTTAGATCGTAAGAGCGGGGCGTGCTAAAACGCCGCGGCATACCCTTGGGGGAGGGTATCGGTGCCGTAGACGAGGTAGATCAATCCCTTGGCCCGGGCGGCCTGTCGCTCCAGCAGATCCCGCGAGGGGGAATGCGCTTTGAGTCGTCCTGTCAGTGGGGTAGTGGTCTTCGGGTCAAAGCGCTCGACCTCCACCAGGAGCCACTCGTGCGGAAATTTCCGGCGGAGTCGGACAATCGGCTGTACGGGCTCGGCCATCTTCATGACCGTATTATACCACCTCTATTTTCCAGACAGCCTCTGGACAATCTTGTGCCCCCTAGTGCCAGGGGGGCCTGGCCCCCCTGGCACCTCACTTGGGGACCTCGACCACGAGCTTGATGTACTGCTCTTTGACCCGGAACGCCACCTCTTCAAAGCGGTCGAAGAATCCGGCACGGCCCAAGAGGCCGAGCTTGGGGATATCCATCGCCGTCGAGAATCCCACGGAGAGATTAAACCACAGCGGGACGTCTTCGAGCGTCACGCCCACGGCAACTCTGTGAAAATAGGCGAGATTGCTGAATGCCCCGGCCCCCATGAACGGCTATTTCCTGCCGGCCTCAACGGGCACCCCTAACAACCGTCCAATCGAGGCCGGGAACAGGCAGCCATCGGCACCCGAATCCAGGAGACTGATGACGCGAATCCGGCGAGATCCCCGGCGGAGTACCACAGGCAACAACGGGTATCCTAGGATTCGGCGATGAGGAAAGGCGTCTGTTGGAGAAAGGCGAAGCGGGGTAAAAGGGAGGTGGAACGTGCGGCTCACAAGATGTAGCCGCCCCATCCCTTTTCCGGCGCACCGATCAGGATCGGATCGCGTTCTCCCTTGCGCTTAGCCCGCCGCACGGCGATCTCGGGGGAAGGCCCATGGCCAGCGACCCGCTGCCCGTCGGCCGAGAGGGCGACCCACTCCCCAACGTAGGGCCGTAGGATTTTGGCTAGGTTCATCGGCTTGGACACCCACGGCGTCATCTTCATAACCCTATTATACCACCTCTAGGCAGCGGCCCGGCACTCCTGGACAATCTTGCCCTCCAGTGCCAGGGGGGCCTGGCCCCCCTGGCACTAGGGATTGACATTTGATCAATTATAATTTATAGTATCGCCACTATGCCGCGCCCGCCACGTGTCCGCGCCCCAGGAACGTATTACCACGTCTTCAACCGGGGCGTCGAATGCCGCCCGATCGTGGACGATGATCGAGACCGCAGGATGCTGCTCCGTTTTCTGGGCCGGGCCCTCCAACAACACGGCGCGCGGCTCTTTGCCTATTGCCTGATGGACAACCACTACCATCTGTTCCTGCAAACCGCGGATGCCAATCTCGATCTCGTCATGCGAGATTTCCAGGGCCGGTACGTCCAGTACTTCAACCTCGCTCATGATCGCGTGGGGCCGCTGTTTCAAGGCCGGTACCAGAGTCCTCTGGTCCAAGTGGATGCCTATGCGCTCCAAGTCACGCGGTATATCCATCGCAATCCTGTTGAGGCCGGTCTCATCGCCGCCGCCGTGCTCCAGGAGTACCGTTGGTCCAGCTATCCGTCATACACCGGCCACCTGCCCCGGTGGCCGTGGCTCGATCCGGAGTGGATTCTCACCCAGTTTCACCAGGACGCTGCACAAGCCCTCAAATTATTCGTCGCCTTCCATCAAGTGCCAGGGGGGCCTGGCCCCCCTGGCACCGTGGCACACACACCATCGGTGGCGGCGCCATGCGTACCGTGAGGCGGAAGATGTGGGCCTCGCAGTTGGACGCGATCGTGCGCCGCGTCCGAGCGCGGCCGGAGGTCCGGAAACTCACGGAGCAAGATATCATCCGCCTCGTTGATGAGGTCCGCAGAAGCCGGCCCCGTCGCGCCTCACGTCGTTCACCCATCAAAACTCCGGGATAACCCTTAGTGCCAGGGGGGCCTGGCCCCCCTGGCACTGCCTGTTAAAACTCCGGGGGGCCGGCTGAGCGGCGATGGCCTCATGTCCACAATACGGGCAAAAATTGACCTGGCTGGCGTATTCCTCATTGGTCACCCACAATTGCCCAGCTTCATCCTCATAGCACGACGTGATGGCAGCCCCATACGCCATCTCCGCCAATTCCCCTGCGCAACGATGGCCGCCGTTTCTGCTCTCGACCGTTTCGGTCCATCTTGGATTTCTTATCCCGATATCCGGCCATACGGACCCCCCTGACCCTATCAGCTTCCGTTAGCTCCAAAGTTCTTTGAAGGTTTTGGCCAGGCCGGGGAGGCCGGGGCGGTTCCACTGGTCGCGGTCCTGAGTGGACTTCTCGATCCCTTTCAGGAGCTGGATCCAGCCGCGGACCGTCTTGGCATCGCTGGCCTCCGGCGCCAGCAAGAGATATTGCTCGTAGGCCTTGATCGCGGCGGGGCCGTTGTTCAGGTGGTCGTCGTAGAGGATGCCGAGATTGTAGTAGGCCGCCGAGGAGGCGGGCTGGAGCTGGAGGGCATATTGGAAATCGCGCTCCGCCTCGGCCAGGTGCCCTAACTGGGCCTCCAAGACGCCGATTCTCAGATACAGCTTGGTCCAATCGGTCATGAGGCCGGATCGGAGCTGCTCCAGGGCGACGCGGTCTTGGCGGGCCGCGGTCTCGGCGAGGGTGACCTGCCGATAGGCGTCCTCCCGCGCCTGCCGGAGCGCCTGCTCCGCGGCCGCCAGGCGCCGGCGCAGGTCCTGCTCGGTCGCCTGCGCCTGCTGGGTGACCTGATCCAGCTCCTCGGCGGTCTGCTGCAACTGGAGATCGGTTTTCTGGAACAGCGCCTGGCCGCGTTGAAGATCGTCCAGCGCGGCCTCTCGAGCGCGCTCCGACTCGGCGAGGGCTGCCGACGTCGTGCCGGCCTGCGTAGTGATGGCGTCGAGCTGCTCGGCCAGCGCCTGCCGGGCCGCCTCGAGCGCTTCTAATTGCTCCTGGAATGACTGCCGCGCCGCCGCCTGTTGCCGCTCGAGCTTCTCCCGCTGCCGGTCCCAGAGATACTCGGCATCCTCCCGGACCTCCCGGAGCTCCCGTTCGTAGATGGTCCGTGCCTTGCGGGCATCCGGCGGCTCGGCAGGGATCGCGGCCAATTGCTGCCGCAGCTCGCTGACCTCGGCCCGGCGCTGCTCCGCCTCGGTCCGCCAGCTCGCCCCCTCATCGGTGATGGTCGCCAGGGTATCGCTGAGCGTCTGGACATCGGCCCGCGCACGATTGCGCTCGACCAGCAGCCGTTTCAGGTGCTCCAGCAACCGGGCGCGCTCCTCCTGGTGGTCGGCCAGCTCGTTCTCCGCCCGGACGGCGCGCTGCTGCGCTTCATCCCGCGCGAGCTCCAGCCGGGCCTGGATCTGCGCCGGCGTCGGCGCGAGGGGGGCCGACAGCTCCTCGTCCTCGTCGGACGGCTTCGGCGGCTGGGCGCCGGCGCCCAGGCTGACGACGGCCAGCGCGAGGACCCATGGGGCCAGACCCCATCGCTGGCGGGGGGTCATGCGCCGTCCTTGAACGGCTTCGGCGGCCGGGCCGCCGTCGGGGGCCCGACGGGGTGCTCGCCGGTGATCACGTGCGGGGTCAGGAACACGATCAGCTCCGACTTGATCTGCTCGTTGTCCTTGAACCGGAAGATCGCCCCGATCAGCGGGAGCGAGCCCAAGAGCGGGATCTGGTTCGTGATCACGGCGGTGCGATCTTTGATGAGGCCGCCCATGACGACCGTGGTGCCGTCTTTGACCATGATGTTGGTGGATGCCACGGAGGTATCCACCACGGGGATCGCGTTGCCCTGCGCCGTCGTCACCGTGCGAGCCACCGAGCTGACCTCCGGCTTGATGCTCATGGTGACCATGCCGTCCTCGTTGATCGTGGGGGTGACGTTGAGTTTGATCCCCACGTCAATGAAGTTGACCGCCTCCGAGGTGGAGGAGGTGCTGCTCCCGGTGCTGGTGGTCGAGGTCACGTAGACTTCCTTGGTGCCGATGTGGATGGACGCCTCCTGGCCGTCCAGCGCGGCGATGTGCGGGGTGGAGATGACGTCGGTCTTGCCGAACCGCTGCAGGGCCTTGATGAGGGCGCCGAGGTGATCGGTCCCGATCGTCCCGATGGCCACCTTGCCGAAGGCGGACACCGACGACGGCAGCGTGGTCGCCAGCGTCAGGTTGTTCGCCCACTTGTCTTTGAAGATCGTCGTCCATTCGACGCCGACGTCGAATTCATCCGAGAGCGTCAGCTGGAGGATCTTCGCCTCGATGAACACCTGGCGGGTCGGGCGGTCGAACACCCGGATCATCTGCCGGAACTCCGGCATCCGGTGGGGGAGATCGGAGATCACGAGGGTGTTGGTCTTTTTGTCGGCGCGGAGGGTGCCGATGCTGGCCGTGAGGGCCGAGGTGATGGCATCCTTGATCCCCTCGACCGTGTTGTACTTCAGGGAGAAGACCTCATTCACCGTGGGGGCGGGGCGGACGACGGTCTCGAGATCCTGCATCGCGATGGCGGCCGCCATCTTCTCGAGGCGTTCGGGGACATCCACCAGCAGCAAGGTCCCCGTCCCTTCGTCCGCGATGATACGCCCGATGGAACTCTTGATCCCCTCCAGCAAGCTGGCGACGCGCGGGGCGTTGGCGTACTGCAGGGCCACGGTCCTCACCTCCCGCGGGTCGTGATACCGGTAGCCGTGCAGGGCCTCGTACTCCGCCTCGCTCATGACCATGTAGATCCCGCCGCGGGATTCCAGCGCCAGGTCGTTCGTCAGCAGGATAATGTCGAGGGCGTCGCCGATCGTCACGTTTTTCAGGAACAGACTGACCTGGCCCGTGACGTTTTTCGTCGTCACCATGTTCATGTCGCCTTTGACCGCCAGGTACTTGATCGCATCCACCACATCCATGCCGCGCAGGTCGAGGGAGATCGTCTGGCTGATCCCCTCGGGGGCGGCCGGCGCCATCTGCGCCACCGTGATCGGTGGTTCTGCCTCCTCGCCCCCGTCAGCGGCGAGGGGCGCCGCCTCATCGGTCGCCGCCAACGCCACCGCCCCCACCCCCACAATTGCAGAAAAAATGGCCGCTTTCATAAGCGGCCCTTTTTGGCTTGTCACAGGGTGACCCGCTCCCCGGTCTCCGCCTTCAGCGTCACGTGCTCCTGCGTGATTTTTTCCACCGTCAGCGACCGGATCCGCTGGCCCTCCGTCAAGAACAGCGTCTGTTTGGCCTGCTGGTCATCAATCATCGCCTCCGGCTTCGCCCCCCAGGCGATGCCCACCAGGCGCAGGCCCTCCGTCAGGGCGGCGGCGGGCGGGGCCACGGGGCCGCCGGCGGCCGCCGGCGCGGCCCCCGGCGGGTGAAACACGTCTCGCTCGCGGACCGCCCGCAGAAAATCGTCCAGGGAGGCCTGGGCCGCCGGCTCGGTCACCAGCTCCGGCGCCTCGCTGCGGGCGGGGCGGTCCGCCGCCAGCTCGCGCGACAACCGCTGCGGGGTCGCCACCACGTCATAGATCAGATAGCTGGTCAGGAGCGCCAGCCAGATCATCAGCCCCTGGTTCACCCGGCGAATCGGCTGCGCCGTCGCCAGCGTCTGGACCAGCCGGACCCACCGCTCCGGGCCCGCCTGGCCGGGCGGCCCGCCGGGGCCGATGAGCCCGGACGACGATCCGCCGGCTGAGGCCATCGCCCCGGACTCCACTGCCTTGAACAACCGCTCCTCCGGCGTCATCCCCATCATGCTAGGGAGGGTTCGAGGGCGTAGGGCGCGCGGCGGGTCAATGCCGCCATGACCGCCCCGTCCACCTGCCGGCGCTCGTGCATGACGAGGTATTCGAGGGCATCGTGGGCCAGCATCGCGATGCGGCGCGGGTAGCCTAGCGACGACTCGTGCAGCGCGCGGATCGCCTCGTCGGTGAACAGGGGGTGTCGGCCGCGGTACCCGGCCTGCTGCAGGCGGAACTGGACCATCGCGCGCGTTTGCGGCTCGTCGAAGGGGCTCAGCGTCTGGGTCAGCGCGATCCGGTCCCACAGGTTCCGGATCGCCTCGAGCCGGGGCCGCAGCTCCATCTGGGACATGAGGACCACTTGCAGGAGTTTGTGTTCGTTCGTCTCGTAGTTGAGCAAGATGCGCAGGAATTCCAACGCCCCGTCGGACAACTTCTGCGCTTCATCAATCAGGAGCACCAGCGTCTGGCGCGACTCCACCCCCCGCTGGAAGAGCGCGGTCTCCAACGCAGCGAGGAGCCGGGACGGCGACACCCCCTCACCCCACGTATGAAAGGTGTCTGCCAGCGCCCCCAGGAACTCGACATCGGAGGTATAGGCCGGGTTGAGGAGGACGTGAAATTGCACGGAGGGATCGCTGGCGAAGAGCTGGTACAGGCGGCGGCCGAGCGTCGTCTTCCCGGTCCCGACGTCGCCCAGCAACAGGCTGAGCCCCCGGCGCAGGCGGATGGCCACGCCGAGCCGGTAGAGCGCGGCCTGGTGGCCAGGTGATTGATAGAAGAAGGCGGGATCGGGACTCGTCGAAAACGGCTCCCGCTCAAGCCCGAGCAAACGATAATAACTCATGGCTGATCCACCCTGCCCCTGTAGGTCACGGTGTGATCGGGGAGCCCATTGAGGCCATTATAGGAAGGCGCTCCATGAATGCAAGCACAAATGGGGTCAGGCCCCGTCAGATGGAGCGGGCCAGGCGGGCCGGCAGTCGTCGAGGAGCGCGGTCAGCCAGCCGAGCGGGAATTTCACGCGGGCCATCAACGGGACGCGCGCCGCGTCATCCGACACCCACACCCACAGCGTCTCCCGGTGCAGATACGGCTGCAGCCACGGCGTGCGGACCTCGACCTCCCATGCGGGGAATGTCCCTCGCGGGATGGTGAGCAGGCCCCGTCGGCGGACCGTCGCGGTCAGCGGCCAGAGCCGGCCCTGCGCGACGAACTCGGCCGTGATCGTGCGGCCGGCGGCCAGCTCCACGGTGCGGAGGACATAATAGGTGCTCAACAAGTCTCGGGCGTCCTCGGGGACCGGGAGCGGGGCCGGGCGCCGCGTGGAATGGGCCAGCCGCCGGGCGCGATCGAAGGTGATCACCTCAGCGGTCCGATGGGCCCGGTGCCGCAGCGAGAATTCGAACCGGGCCGGCAGCACGGTCTGCGCGTCCACGAGCGCCGAGAGCGTGTCCTCGACGGAAAACAGATGGTGGACGACCCCCAGCGAGCGGACGGTGGCCGAGAGCGCCAGGTGGGGGCGGCCCTCATGCGCCGTGGGGTGGTCGGCGACCTGCAGCTCGCCGCGCAGCACGTCGAGGCCGAACCAGAGAAAGGTATAGCTCAAGGTTTCGCCGGGGCGGAGCCGCGCCGGCGGCCCCTCGCCCGTGCCCCCTCTCCCCGATGGGGTGAGGGCTGGGGTGTGGG
>JACQRF010000145.1 GCA_016206635.1 Candidatus Omnitrophota bacterium | reverse complement strand
TCCTCATCAACATCTTCGGGGGCATCATGCAGTGCGACGTGATCGCCCGCGGGATCCTCGAGGCCGTGAAGGTCGTCAAACCCACGGTGCCGCTCGTGGTGCGCCTGGAGGGCACCCGCGTGCAGGAGGGGCGCGCCCTGCTGGCGAAGGCGGGGCTGGCCATCCGCTCGGCGACGACGATGGACGACGCCGCCCGGCAGGTGGTGGCCGCGGCGCGGGAAGAGACCGTTCGCCCTGTGCTTGTCGAAAGGCGGCCTGCGCGCTCGCGATGAGCATCCTCGTCGGCAAAGACACCAAAGTCCTCGTCCAGGGGATCACCGGGCGCGCCGGGGCGTTCCACGCCGCGCAGATGAAGGAGTACGGCACGCAGGTCGTCGGCGGCGTGACGCCGGGCAAGGGGGGGACGCAGTGGGACGGCCTCCCGGTCTTTCACACCGTCTCCGAAGCGGTGCGCGAGACCGGGGCGACCGCCTCCTGCCTGTTCGTGCCGGCGCTGGCGGCGGCCGACGCCATCTTGGAAGCCGCGGATGCCGGCCTGCGGCTGATCGTGACGATCACCGAAGGGATTCCCACCCTCGACATGATCCGCGTCAAAGAAGCGCTGGCCGGGGATCATCACCCCCGGCGCCTGCAAGATCGGCATCATGCCCGGCTACATCCATCAGCCGGGACCGGTCGGCGTGATCTCCCGCAGCGGGACGCTGACCTACGAGGCGGTCTGGCAGCTCACCCAGCGGCAGCTCGGCCAGTCCACCTGTGTGGGCATCGGCGGCGACCCGGTGCTCGGCACGACATTCGTGGATCTCCTGGCGCTGTTCCAACAGGATGCGGGGACCGAGGCGATCGTGCTGATCGGCGAGATTGGCGGGACCGCCGAGGAGGAGGCGGCCGCGTTCATCACGGCGCGCGTGACCAAGCCGGTCATCGCGTTTGTCGCCGGCCAGACCGCCCCGCCCGAAAAACGCATGGGCCACGCCGGCGCCGTGATCACCGGCGGGCAAGGCACCTGCGCGTCGAAATTTGCCGCCCTGCAGGAGGCTGGGGCCACCATCGTTCGCTCCCCCGCCGCCATCGGCGAGACCGTCGCCACCCTCCTCCGCGGCTGATCCTCCCACACACTCCCATACAGGTCTCTAGTATTACCGGGAATCCCGGTATCTTGACAAATTACCGGGAATCCCGGTATAATTGTTCTATGAAGATTCATCTCCCCAACAGCGCGTTCTTAGGGAACCTCGATTCGTTTCTGAGAGGTTTTGACTCAACTCACCCAGATCATCTGGAGATCACGGCGAATGATCAGTGGATCGCCGTGCATCCCGTGGTGCTGTCCATGATCGCCGCGCTTGGCTTGACCGTGAAACCCGGCAACGTTCGGTGCGGGCCGTTGCAGGCGCGATCCGGTCATTACGTCGTCCGTATGGGATTATTGAAGATCCTGAACATCCCATCGAGCATCACGATGGTCGAGCACGAGCCGGCCGGCCGCTTTATTCCCCTGACCCAGATCCGCACGTCGAGCGAGCTGACCAGTTTTATTACCGAGATGATCCCTCTGTTGCACGTGGAATCGGAACAAGCCAAAACGATCGGATATATCGTCAGTGAGTTGGTGAGAAACGTGATTGAGCATGCCGACGCAGAACACGGGGCGTTCTTGTGCGCCCAATACTACAAGAAGAGCCACTCGATCAGGATTGGTATTGCCGACACCGGCGTCGGCATCAAGGCCACGATCAACAAATCTCACGAGGCCGCCACCGATTTGGAAGCGATTCGGCTGGCCCTGTGGCCTGGCGTGACCGGGATGACCCGACGAGATGGAGGGACTGCCCAGAACGCCGGCGCCGGCCTGTTTTTCATCAAATCCATCGCCAGTGTGAATCGCGACTTTTTCGTGATCTATAGCGGGAGCGGCTTCTATAAGCTGTTGAAGCCATCACCGACCAGGCGGCTGCGGCTCAACGCCGATCCGTTCGGTGATCGGCATTCGAAACGCGACGATCTTCCGTTCTGGCATGGGACGGCGGCGGGAGTGGATATCACTCTTGATCAAACCAAAGAGTTTGCCGTGTTGTTGGAGGCCATCGGGACGACCTACCGGACTGCGCTGAGAGAACGAAAGAACGCGCGGTACAGGCCCCCCCGATTCCTATGACGATCGATCTATTTCAGAAAACCGGCGCGTTCGCCGAGAACAAGGACGTGGCCAGGGATATTCGCGTACGAGACATCATCCCGGCGCTCGAACGGCACGAGGAGGTGATCCTCGATTTTGCGGGGGTCGGCGCCGCCACGCAGTCGTTCGTTCACGCATTGATCAGCGATCTCTTCAGGCAATACGGCAACGGCGTTCTTGATCGAGTGGCCTTTCGGTCGTGCAGTGAGGCCGTGAAACAAATCATCCGAATCGTGGTGGATTATATGCAGGAGGGGATGGGCATCGACACGGAGGATGCCCCGGAAGCCTGACGCCTCTGTTACTGGGTGGTGCCGGTGAAGGTGAAGTTCCGGATCAGCATCGCCGGGACGAGGCACCCCCCGAGACCCGAGCCGGGGTCGGCGATGAGCCGGCGCTCGCGCGACAGCGCGGCGACCCGCGAGAACGCCTCCAGGATCGGCTCCGTGAACCGCAGGTTCTTCACCGCCCCCACGCGCTGCCCCCGCCGCACCAGGAACGTCCCGTCGCGCG
Organism: Candidatus Omnitrophota bacterium; assembly: GCA_016206635.1. Classification (GTDB taxonomy): domain Bacteria; phylum Omnitrophota; class Gorgyraeia; order 1-14-0-20-64-10; family JACQQZ01; genus JACQRF01. The sequence goes on along the minus strand of JACQRF010000145.1, from coordinate 5,625 downwards.
TCAGCCCCGTCATCAGCGCCCGCCGCGTGTCGAGCAGCCCATTGACGTAGTGGAAACGATGGATCACGAGGCCGTCGCCCAGCAATCGTTCCATCGCCGCGCGCGGCGTCGTGCCGGCGCTGATCGTCAGGTGCGTTGGCAGCGGCCCCTCGCTCTCGTCGTACGGCATGCCGTGGCCGGTGGAGCGCCGGTGGTACAGCGCGCCGTACGCGGTGTCGAAGACCACCCCGGAGGCGACGCCGCGCTCGATCAGCGCGACCCGCTGCGTCGGGACGCCTTCGTAATCAAACGGCATCGCCAGGCCCTGGGGGTGCAGCGCATCGTCGCTGATGGAGACAGTCTCGTGCATCAGCCGGTCGCCCAGCCGTCCCGCCAGCGGGCTGGTCCGTTCCGCGAACGCCTTGGCCCCGAAGGCGATGTACCCGAGCCATTCCAGCAGCTCCGCCACGGCGTCCGGTTCGAGCAGCACGTCGTACCGGCCGAGCGGGAGCGTGCGCGGCCGGGCATTGGCCCGGGCGAGCTGCACGGCCTGCTCGGCGACCGCGTGGAGATCGAGCCGGGCGAGGTCGCGCGAGGTGGCCGCCGCATATCCGGTGGCGCGCCCGCCATGCGTGGCGACGATTTTGACCCCCGCCACGGTGAACGGCTGGTACCGGGCCACGCCCTCCGACCCGGCGACCGCCAGCTCCTCCTCGCCGGCGGTGAAGGAGCCGGCCAGGGCATCGCCGTCCCGCTCCGCGCGGCGCCACATCGTGGCCAGCGTGGCGATCGTCTCGGTGATCGGCCGGGCGACGGTCTCGGGCCGATGCGTCATCAGCGGCGCCGGCCGGTCGCCCGCGGCGGCCGGCATCGCCGCCAGCCGCCGGCGCCCGCCGACCTGGGCGATGGCGATGGCCGCCTGGACGGCGCGGCGGAGCGCCTCGGGGCTGAGCGCATTCGTGGCGGCCACGCCGACGCGGCCGCCGCAGGCCACCTTCACCCAGACATCGAGGCTCTCGGCGTGGAATGTTTGATGGAACCGGCCATGCGCGAACCGCAGCGTCGTCTGCCCGCCGCGCTGGCAGGCGATGAGCGTCCGGTCCGCCGTGGAGCGCCTCGCGGCCGCCGTCAGCGCCGCCAGCAGGCGCGCCCGGCCCATCAACCCGGAGGCGGCGCTCACCGGCGCGCCCCGATCTGGACCCGCGTGAACAGCGCCGGGGCCGCCCCGTGCCCGGTGTGCATGATCTGCACCGGCTCCCCTTTGGCGCAGTTCGGCACCCCGTAGAGCCTCCATTCCGACGGGCCGGCCACGCCGCGGCACGAGCCCCAGAAGGTCGGCGTGATCCCGGTGTAGACCGGATTCTTGAGGACCGCCCCCAATGTCCCGCGGCGGATCTCCCAGCCGATCTCCGTGCCGAACTGGAAATTCAGCCGCTGGTCGTCAATGGACCAGCTCTTGTTGGTGGCCAGCAGCACGCCGCGCCGCGTGCCGGCGATCAGCGCCTTGAGCGAGCTGCCGCCGGGCTCGAGATTCACGTTGGTCATCCGCACCAGCGGCATCGCGTTCCAGCCGTCAGCCCGCATCGCCCCGGTGGACGACAGCCCGACGCGCGCCGCGCTCTCGCGCGAGCTCAGGAAGCCGACGTGCAGGCCGTCGCGGACGATCGGCGTGGTCTGCGCCGGCACCCCTTCATCATCGTAGCCGAACGTCCCGACCCCGCGCGGGCACGACGCGTCCGCCGTGATGTTCACCAGCCGGGAGCCGTAGCGGAAACGGCCCCGCGCGGCCGGGTCCAGGAAGCTGCCGCCCGCGAAGCTCAGCTCCTGCCCGAGCACCCGGTCCAGCTCGACCGCGTGGCCGCACGACTCGTGGAGCTGCAGCGCGAGCTGGTCGGGCATGAGGATGACGGTCGTGACCTCGGCCGGGCACGCCGTCGCGCGCAGGAGCGCCACCGCCTCGCGGCGCACGCGCGGGGCGTGCCCGACGAGATCCAGCGCCTTGACGTATTCGTAGCCGGCCTGCGCGAGGCAGACCCCGTTGCCCATCGGGTAGGAGCGCCGCTGGATCTCGCCGTCAAGCGCCGCGAGCGCCTCCATCGCGGCCCCGCTCTCGACGATCTCCTGCTGCAGGTCGGCGCCTTCCGTGGAGCAGAGGTGTTTCTCCGTCCGGTAGAATTCCAGCGACGTCATCGCCGTGCGGATCGCGTCGTGGTCGCGCAGCTCGCGGTTGGCCCATTGGAGATACTCCAGCTTCTTCTGGAGCTCGACGGTGAACGGGTCCACCTCCAGCGGCGTGCGGTAGCTGCCGCGCTGGGGCGGCCGGGCGGGGAACGGGACGCGCTCGCGCTGCACGACGGCGCAGGCGTGGGCCATCTCGACGGCGCGCGCCGCCGTGGCGCCCAGGCCCGGGCCGCTGAGCCGGCTGGCCGCGGCGTAGCCCCACGCCCCGCGGACCAGCGCGCGGATCGCGCAGCCTTCGCTGAGGGAGGTGGCCAGGTGCCCGACGGCGCCGTTCTGGACGATCAGCGCCTCGTGCTGCTGCCGCTCCCACCGGACGTCGGCGTAGTCCACCCGACGGCGGGCGAGCCCGGCGACGGTGTCGTGCAGCAGCGCGGCGATCGTGGGCGGCGTCATCCGCGGTCTACCGTACTGAATGCCTCGGGGCCTGTCAAGCGAGCCTCGCGTTGGTGGCCCGACGGGCGCCGCGAGCCCTTCCTGGCGTGGCGGCCATGCTATACTCTCGACTATGCCGAGCCCGGCAGACTGGATGGGGGCGATCAATCGGGCGTTCGCGCGGCTCCCGGCCCGCGAGGCGGCCGCGCTCCGCCGACGGTTCTCCCCCGTCGCCCGCGCGCAGCAGATGGTGATGTACACCGACCGCGGGGCGGAGCGGGTGATTGATGCCCAGTACCGCCCGTGGCTGGTCACCGACCACCAGCGGCGCTTCTTCCACCGCGCCTGCCTCACGCTGAAATCCGCCCTCGCCCGGATTCTCCCGCTCTATCTGGCGGACCCGCGCGTCCGGCAGGTGGTGCCGCTCGAGCCGGAGGAGGAGGCGTGGTGCTGGCAGGTGCTCGGCGGCGCGCCGCAGACCCCGCAGACGGTGTTCGACCGGCTCGACTCGACCGCCACGTTCGCCCACCCCCGCTGGGCCGAGGACTTCTGGTTCCTGGAGCCGAACTCCGTCGGGATCGGCGGCGTGCATTACATCCCCGCGACCTATCGGACCGTGCAGGCGTTGACGGCGCCGTGGCTGCGGCGCGCCGTCCCGTCGCTGCGCGTCGGCCCGATGGACGACACCCGCGATCTCTTGCTGGCGGCGCTGCGGGCGCACGCGCGGGCGATCGGCCGGCGCCGCCTGCACGTCGCGTTCCTCGAGGACCAATCGGAGCGCAGCGGGACGGCCGAGTTCGAGCATATCGCGGACTATTTCCGGCGGCGCGGCGTCCGCGCCGTGGCGACCGACCCCCGGCAGCTGGCGTTGCGGCGCGGCGAGATCTCCGCCGGCGGCTTCCCGGTTGACGTGTTCTACCGCGACACCGAGGTGACCGAGTTCCTCGCGCTGGAACGGGCCGGCGTGCCGATGGGCGCGGTGCGCGAGGCGTTCCGGCGCAATCAAGTCGTCTCGTCGATCGCCGGCGAGTTCGACCATAAAAGCGCCTGGGAGCTCTTCACCAATCCGATCTTCCGCCGGCACTTCACGCCGGCCCAGCGGGGGCTCTTCGCCCGGCACGTGTTGTGGACGCGCCTCCTCTGGGAGCGGACGACGACCGATCCGCAGGGCCGGCCGATGGACCTGGCCGCGTATGCCCGCCGCCATCGCGCGACCCTCGTCCTCAAGCCGAACCGGGAGTACGGCGGCCTCGGCGTGACGTTTGGGCGCGCCACGACGCAGGCGCGGTGGGAGCGGGCGCTCGAGGCGGCGCTCCGGCGTCCCGGCACGACCGTGGTCCAGCAGGCGGCCCCTGTCCATATCGAGCGGTTCCCGCAGATCGCCCCCGACGGCCGCGTGACCCTCGAGCCGCGCTACGTCGTGACCGGTTTCGCCGCCACCCCGCGCGGCCTCGGCATTCTCGGGCGCTCCTCCTCGCGCGCCGTGGTCAACGTCTCCCGCGGCGGCGGCCTCATCGCCGTCGCCCGCCTCCGGCGCCAAACGTGATGGCGTGTTAATATAAATTTAGCTCATCTTTTGTTTTGACGGTTCCCCGCCCGTCAGGTACACTGGCGGCCATGTCCTTGTCCATCCCCAGGTTGCTAAAGCTGGCGTTGATCGTGGCGGTGGCCACGGCCCCATGGCCATTGCCACGCCCCGAGGCGCCGTCCGCCATCGCGGCCTCCACGCTTCGGATCGGCCAGCTCCAGGACGACTCTGAACGGTTGAAACGAACCGGCCTCGAGGAAGCCGTCCGCGGCCGCAAGCCGCCCGCGACCCCCAATTTCGAGAGCGGCCTGGAGGAAGGGGCGCTGTTCACCCGCTGGGGGCGGCCGATCCGGTTGGAGCCGGATCTGTTTGATCCGAACAATGATGGGGCGTTCAAGCTGCTGGTCTTGGCGTGGCTCATGGCGAGGCCGGGAACGCCGGATCAGGGGTACGACCGGGTCATCCTCCAGGCGATCGATGCGGTGATCGACCACGTTTGGCCGTTGGGGAATCCCGCCAATGTCGGCGTCGTCTTGAAAGTGTGGTCGGTCTTGAGGTTGCCGCCGCCGCCTGACGCGGAGATCGCCCAGCGCCTTGCTGGGAAGATCAAAGCTGACATCTTGCGCGCGGCCGAGGACCCGCACGATCAACTCCGCCTGGTGCGCTCGAAAATCTCGGATGCTGCCCAGATACTGAATAGTCGGCGAGTCGGGTCCAGCTATCCAGCCTTGGTGAAACCGACGCACGCCGCGCTGGCCAGGATAGAGACGGTGCAGGGTCTGCTCGACCGGCTGCGGTCCGACGACCGTCAGGCGCGGTGGGATGCGTTGCGCCAACTGCGCCGGTGGTTGCGGTGGCCCAGCGTCCGCGGCGTGCCCGATGCGGTGGCGTGGCAGGCCGAGGCGCTGGCCGGTGCCGTCGCCGCCTTGCGTCATCCCGGGCAGGGTGTCAACGACCCCCGGGTGCGGGAGAGGGCCGATCAGGTCGCGCGGTTGATGCAGCGCCGCCAACTCGGCATCGCGCCTGAGAGGCACGCGGCGCTCGATCCGGCCATGATCCTCAACCGGTTACGGAGTCTGCGCGCCATGGCGAAGGCGGTGGAAGGTTTGCTAATCGCCGGCGGATTCGATCCCTTCGAGGAGGCCGCAGCGGAGATCCTCCGTGATCCCGAGGCGGTGCCGGCGGGGTTTTCGGCGGCGCGTGAGCTAGGAGCCCTCTGGAAGCTCGGCGATAACGAGCGCGGCGTCGCGATGAGGCTCTGGGGACCGGACCGTCTGGCCTTGGTCGTCTGGACCTCCAGGATTGCGCGCATCATTGGGGAGCACCAGACACTGGGGAAGCCGTTGGATGCCGCCGCCTTGTACGCCCGCCTGGCGGCCGATGTGGAGCGGTCTCGGAAAGATCTCTCTGCGCCGGTGCCGCCGGCTGAGGCGGTGGCGCGCCGCATACAGCAGCGGTTGGTCTACTGGGATAGCGAGCGCGCATGGCCCACCCCCGCCGACCGC
>JACQRF010000146.1 GCA_016206635.1 Candidatus Omnitrophota bacterium | reverse complement strand
GGCCCGAGCAGCACGGTCACAGGGTTGCGCTGCGCGCTGTGGCGCAGTTGCCGCAGGGGCGCCGGGCGAGGAATCGTCCGATAGCTCATGCTTGAATATTGCAACACGACCACTCAAATTTCAAGGATTAAATTCTCAGGAGGGGGTTGCGGGGACGGTTCCGCCGGCGCCAGGCTCACGCCGCAGATCGGTCCCTCCCAGCACCGCCCCCGTCTCCTCGTTATTCCTGTGGCGGCGTCCCGTGAAGCATGGTCTCAGCCACCTGCCGGAATCCCTTTTCGTAGATTGACTCGGGGCCGGTCTGTTGCTGAAGCGCCACGGCTTCCTGGTACGCCGCAACGGCCTGATTCCGATGCCCCATTTTGCTGGACACAATGCTCAGTCCGTAAAGCCGCTGAGGGGTCTTCTCGATGGCAACCGCTTTTTGATATAACATCTTGGGACGCTCCGTCTGCCCACCTTTATAGCCAAGCCATCCCAGCGCTTCCAACAGCTCGGGGTCGTTGGGCCATCGCTGGGCCGCTCCTTCACCCGCAAGAACACCTTCTTGAAGCACAACGGTTTCATCGTCCCCGTACGGCCACCAGGCATGATCCGCGCAAAACCACAGGAAATCTGTGACGACCCGTCGGTTGTCGGGTTGATCACGCAGCAGTTGTCGGAACACGGCCAATGCGCGGTCCGGAGAGCCGGCGTCCTCGTAGACCCGAGCCAGCAGTCGCCCGGCATGCGCATCGTGGGGATTCAGAGCGATCGCACGCTGGTACGCCGTGGCCGCTTCGTCGAACCGGTTCTGAACCCAAAGGTTGTATCCGGTCCTCACTTCTTGACGGGCGCGCTGATGTTTCGTCGCACACCCCGACGTCATGGCAACCACCATCATCATCCAAAGAAGCGCAGGAGGCGTGACAGCTCACCCCTTTTCTTTTGCGCCAGCATTCTGTTTGCATGTAAGGCAGATTGGCCATTTCTTGAGGTCCTTGGCCAAGGGGATACAGAACCCCAAGCAGGCAGCACAGAACGTCTTATGACACACGGAACACACCCCACCCTCAGCTATCCCTTCAGAGGGCGTGAAATACACGTTACAGCGTGAACACTGGAACTGCTCAAACTCAGCCGATAACGAACAAAAACACTCTTGGCAGCATATCTCCCGTGTCCCTTGAGCTTGCTGAGAAATAGCCATGACCTGCTTTTGACAACGAGGACACCAAATCATTTAACCTTGGACTCCTCCGGGAGAACCGAAACCTACGGATGTGGGGACGGTGCCGCCGGCGGATGTGGGGGCGGTTCCGCCGGCGGCAGGGTCACGCCGCAGATCGGTATCCTCCCAGCACCGCCCCCGTCTCCCCGCCGACATGACCGCGCCGGCCGGCCCCGGCGCCATAAGCATGAGGAGGGGCATCCCGATCGAAACGGCGAGGAGCGTCCGACGGCGGTTCACGGTATCTCGATAGCCGAAAACCCCGCGCGTGTCAAGAGATCGTTACGATTCACAAAATCGTGTTTGCTTGATCAATCCTTCCGGCACAACAGCACCGTGGCGAACTCCGGGCGAATATCCAGGGCGGAAGAAAGGTCGTTCGAGAGGGGGTGGGTGTGGCTTGATGCGCCACCTCTCGCATTCGTTTCCTCTTCGTATCCGCCTCTATCCAGGTCGCCGGTATTTTCAAGCACAGCCACTTCATTATCACCCCCACTTTTTCTAATGCGACGACCTACCACGGGGTGGGTGTGGGATGGCATCTCCGGGACGGTCAACGCATGACCGCCTGTGACTCCCTCATGATTGTGCTGGAGATTTCTCGTGTTGGAGCCACCGGCGGCCGCGTTGAACGACGACCCGGCGGCCAGGAACTTGCCATCGAGGGCCGTGAGCCGCGTGTAGCCGGCTGGGCAACTCGCGCCCATCCACAGGATGATGGCGCCAGAGGGGGTGAGACGGTTCGCGTCATCGGTGATGGTCGAGGTCGTGATCAGTGTCGTGAGCTTCTCGGCTGTTTCTGCCCGCAGGGCCAGCGGGACACTCGTGATCCGCTGGCGGGGGGCGAGCTCCGGCTCGGCGTCCACCTGCACGGCCAGCCACCGCGGCTGGGTCCAGTCCACCGGCGCCAGCGGCGTGCTGGCGCCCAGCAGCAGACTGAAGTGGCCGCCGGTCAGCGGGACGTCAGGGTGCGTCTCCACCCAGAGCGGCGTCCCGCCGGTCTCGCCGTCATAGAGCCGGACGGTCAGGGTGTGGGGGCCCTCCAGGGGGACGCCCTTGGCGTCCACCGCCTGGCCCTGGTAGCGGAGGAGGTGGGGGACCTCCGCGAGGGCGGGGGTGGTCAAGAACAGGCCGATGACCGCCGCGCCCAGCCCACGCCTGATCCATCGTGTCTGGCGGCCTGCACCCATGGGCACCTCCTCCCTTGACTACTGAGGGCGTATCGGTTTCCGAAGAATGTAGATCGGGACGGGGCGAGCGGCCTCTCCCCCATCCTCGTCCTTGGCCTGGATCTCCAGGGTGCGGGGGCCGAACTGGAGCGCGGAGGGAATCCAGTCATGCGCCGTCAGCGGTGACCAGGGGCGCAGCTCTTGGCCATCGAGGAGGAATCGGACCACGATCGGATCGCCCTCTTTGTCAGTCACCACGGCCTGGATCGGCTGCGACACCTCGGCGTACAGTTTGCGGCCACCGGTCGGCTGCGCCGACACGATGGTGGGGATCGTCCCCCGGGTGATCGTGAGGGCCCTGGTCGCGACGTGGCCGTTGGGGCTCGTCGCGGTGATGGTCACGAGGTTCGGCCCCTCGGCCAAGGGCACCGGCAGGTGGAACCGGCGGTTGACCGCCGCCACGGGCTGCTCGTTGACCTGGACCCGGGTGAGGGAATCATCCACGGTCCCATCGAGGAGAAAGGGCGTGACATTCGTCTTGGCCGGCGCGGTCACGGTGATGACCGGCGGGGCGGCATCCACCACGATGGTCGCCTGCAAGGCCGTGCTCTCATTGCCCGCGGCGTCCCTGGCCACCACCACGACCGGATTATCCCCTTCCCCCAACAATACCGTCGCGGTCCACGACGTGGCCTCGCTGAGGGAGATGACCTCCACCCCATTGATCCAAATGGCCGTGCCGGGTGTTTTGGTGCCCTGCAACGGAACCGTGGGCTGCGTGGTCACCACCGGCGGCCTGGCCATCGTCGGGCGCGCCGGGGGCCGGGTGTCGAGGAACACGGTGATAGTCTGAGTGGCCTGGTTGCCGGCGGGGTCCGTGGCCGTCACGCGGATCAGGTTCGGTCCCTCGGTCAGTAGGATGCCCTCCGCGCGGAACACCGCGCCGGTCAGCAGCGCTGCGATGCCATTGACGTCAACCGAGGCGGTCGCATCGTTGGTCGTCCCCTCCACCACGATCATCCTCGTCCCCCCGGGAGGCGGGGCGACCCCCTCGCCGGCGGCGCCGCCGAACGGGAGCCCCACGGCGGTGAACACCGTCAGCAACGGCCCGGCGGTCAGCCACCCGCCAGCGGAAACGATGGTGGAGTGCCGGAGGGTCGTGGGCGCCGGGGGCGGACCCGCGCCAACCCCGGCCGGTCCCGCCACCTGACAGATCACGACCACCAAACCGACGCGGCCCAGCGGACCCAGTGTCACAGGGCCCCCAACACGGCGCCGTCCTTCGGAGCGGTGATGGCGAGCGACGGAGCCGTCGTATCTATCGAGATGGTGGCCGTCAGCGGATCGGACCAGCCGCCGAACCCGTCACCGACGCGGAAATAGATCGTCTTGACTCCATCGCCGGGCAGGACGGTCCATGACTTGGTCGGCTCGTACGGTTCTGGAGGCGCGTAGATCACCCCATCGTGGGAGAACTGGATCTGGCGGATCGGGCCCCCCTTCCCCGTCACTGAGAACGCGAGGGTGATGGTCTGGCGGTTGGTCACCGGCGCCCCCTCATTGACCGTGACCGCCAGCGGCGGGAGGCGGCTTGCGGGACCGGGCCAGGACGCCAGAAATCCGAGGGTCGCCGTGTAGCGCCCGCTGGCCGACTGTCCGACCACCGGCTCCCCGACCACCGCCCACCCGTGGCTGGTCGTCGCCGCCTGGTCCCCCCCAGAGGCCTGCGCCGCCGTCTTCAGCGAGGCCGCCTCCGCGGAGACGGTCCCCACGCCGATGAGGACCAGCGTCAAGAACGTACGCTTAGTTGTCCAACGGCTTCCAGGTCGTCCCATCGAAGCCATAGAAATGCTTGGTGGCGGCATCGAAGTAGAGTGTCCCCGCGCTGGGGTTCGAGGGCGCCCCGGTCGGGGCGAGGCGCACCGCGCCCTGGACGTCGAGTTTCTGGGTGGGGGTGGGCGTGCCGAGGCCGACGTTGCCGGCATTATCAATGGTCAATGCCGTGTTCCTGCTCAATTCAGCGTTGGCGCTGAGTTTCAGTTTATTACCATCCGAGTTATCAATGCCAAACCCGTAACTGATCTGGCCAGGAACCGTAAAGACCGCCTTGGGATCGCCTCCGCTGTTCCCGCCAACGGCCATCTGCACGGTGGCATCAGACGCGCCGTGTGTATCGTCAGCGTGCTGGATATACAGAATATTCCCTGCCCCAGCCGTTGAGGAGTAGGTATGGAGCTTGTAACTCGGTCTCGTCGTCCCGATGCCGACGTCGCCATTCTGGAAGTAATGCGGCCCTGCCCCCGTGACCGCTAAGTATGATCCCGTGATGGTCGTTCGCTGATCCAAGGTGATGTCGAAGGGGCTGAAGGAAGCCACACTCCCCGTCCCACCCTCATTGGCATAGACGCCTTTCAGGTAGAGCGTGCTGCCATCTTGGTAGAGCCAAGACTTGCCGTACGAGGCGCCGCTGATGGCAGAGTCGTAAATCTTAAGTCCCGGTGTGCCAGTTCCAACCACTTCAAGCTTGGCGCGTGGACTCGTCGTCCCGATGCCGACGTGGCCGTTGTTCTTGATGAACAGGGCTGGGGTGAACGTGATGGCCGCGCCCGCAGTTCCAGGGGACGCAACGTCAAACTCATGCGTGCCGGCCGTTTGAGTATAGAGCGTCGCGGGATTCGTCGTCGTGTATCGTCTCGATCCCGGGGTATCAATATACGAGTTGGCGCTTGTTTGAAGTTCGGCGGCAGCAGCATTGATCGACCCGATGGCATTGGAGCCCAAAAACAAGAATTTGTGGTTGGCATGCGTGGTCGGGAGGGCGGTCGATCCGATCCCCAAGGCCATGGTCGTGCCTTCAACGTGCAATTTCGCCCCCGGACTCGTCGTCCCGATGCCAAGACGGCCCTCGCTGGCCAAGGCCACCCCCTCCAGGCGCGTCGCGGTCAAGGCGTAGGCGCTGGCGGTGAGCGGCTGCCGGGGCGCCAGGATGTCGCCGCCGATCTCGATCTCCACATAGTACGATTGGTCGAATGGCAGGGTCAGGGGGATCTGGCTCCCGAGCCGCGTGCTGAAGAGGCCGCCCGAGAGGGTCAGCGTCTGCGTCTCCTGCCAGAGCGCCGCCCCGCCGACCAGCGCCGGGAAGAGGCGGAAGGTCAGCGCGTGGGTCCCCTCCAACGGCTGTCCCGTCGGGTCGGTCAGGCGGCCCTGGAACGCGAGCTCGCGGGGGATCCCCGCCTCCGCCGGGGCCATGCCTCCAAGTCCAAAGAGCGTCACGGTGATCAGCCATCCCACGACTACGAGTTGGTTGCGCATGGCGGTATCCTCCTGCTCCTGACGTATCGAAATTTTCCTGATTTGTCAACCAAAAAGGGCCGCTGATATAAGCGGCCCTTTTCCTACTCCGCGGCGCGGCGGGTGTAGCGGACGGGGATCTTGAGGCGCCGCGGCTGCGCCCCCCAGTGATCGGGAAACGGCGGGAACGGGGCGGCCTCTTCCACCGCGCGGCGGGCCAGCGGCTCCAGCGGCGAGCCGGTGCTCAGCGTCGGAAACGGCGCCGGGGCCAGCGACCCATCCGGCTGCACCATCACCTGCACCACCACGGTGCCGTCGGCGTCCTCGGATTGCGCGGCCGCGGCGGCATGGACTTGCGCGATCACCTCGCTGTAATACTCGGCCCCGGCGGTCGGCGGGATCGCCGCCGCCACGCCGTCGGCCACCGCGGGCGGCTCCCTCGGGGGCGCGGGGGCCAGCCGGTCGAGCTCCGCCGGCCACGCGCCGATCGGCGGCGCCAGCGAGTCGTGGCGGTGGCCGGTCACGATGGTCGGGGTCATAAAGATCACCAGCTCCGTCCGCTTGTCGGTGTCCTGCGTGGAGCGGAAGAACCAGCCGACCCCGGGGAGATCGCCCAGCAGCGGGATCCGCTGCTCCGAGACGATCTTCTCATCCTTGATGAGCCCGCCGAGGATCACGGTCCCGCCGTCCTCGATCAGCAGCACCGTCTCCGCCTCCGAGGTTTCCACGACCGGGATCTCGTTCTTCTCGGCGGTCGTCAGCGTCCCGGTCTTCGAGCTCACCTCGGGCCGCACCTTCATCAGCACGAACCGGTCGCGCATGATCGTCGGCGTCACGTACAGCTTGATCCCCACGTCAATGAAGTTCACCGCCTCCGAGGTGACCGCCGTGCCGGTCCCGGTCTGCGACACCGATTTGGTCACGTACGGCTCCTTGGAGCCGACCAGGATCTTGGCCTCCTGGTTGTTCACGACCGTCAGCCGCGGCTCTGAGAGGATCTTCGTGTCACCGTAGGTCCGCAGCGCCTCGATGAGCAGCTTGTAATCTTTGCCGCGGCGGGCGGCGCTGGCAACGGTCAGCGACCCGCCGGCCGAGAGCCCCAGCGAGCCGATCCCTTTCAACGTCAGCGTGTCCCGCCCGAAGGTCGTCCAATCAATCCCCAGTTGGAATTTGTCGGAGAGGTTCACCTGGACCACCTTGGCCTCGATGAGGACCTCCGTGGCCCGCTCATCGAACGCCGTCGCCAGCCGGGCCACCTCCAGCAACCGCTCCGGGTAGTCGCGGACCATCACCTGATTGGTCCGCTCATCCACCGACACCGTAGCCAGCCCTTTGGTCACCACGTCGGCCAGGAGCGGGGCGAACGCCTTCACGGTCCCGTAGTTGAGGGGGAAGGCGTGGGTCTCCATCGGCTTGTCCATCTCCGCCGCGATCGCCGCCATCTGCGCCACGACATCCGGGGTATCCATGAGGACCAACGTGTTGGAGCCCTCGTCGGCGATCACCCGCCCGACGGTGGATTTCATCTGGGTGAGCGCGCGGCTGGCGTCGGCCGCCTTGGCGTAATGGAGGGTCACGTTGCGCACCACCCGGCGGTCGCCGTACGGCTGCCCGTACCGCAGCTCGTAATCCCGCTGCGGCATCACCGTCAGCACGCGCCCGCGCCGCTCGACCGCCAGCTCCCCGGCTGCCAGCACCACCTCCAGCGCGTCGTCCACCGGCACCTCCGTGAGGAACACGGTCACCGGCCCGGTCACATTCTTGCCGGCCACGAGATTGAGGCCCGCCTTGGCCGCCAGGAGCTTGAGCACCTCCAGCACGTCCGTCTCGCGGAACTCCAGCGTCACCTTCGGCGCCGGTGGCTCCTCGGCCCACAACGACAGCGGCAGACACAGCACGGCCACCAGCCACAGGCCCCGGTTGATCAACCGGGGCCTGGCCCCGTTACAACCGCAGTTCACGCGATCCCTCCGGACTGTCCAACACGACACGCCCCGGCTCGATGGCCGCAACGGTCACGCCCTGCAGTTCATCGCCAACCGAGACCCACACACTCTGCCCACCCTTCATCAGTTTGAGCAACGCCCGCGGCGGCACGCTGCCGGCATCCACGCCGAGCAGCCGCCAGACCGACGCGACGTCCACCGCCGGCGCGGCCGATTTGGCCGCGGCGGCGGGCGCCGGCGCGGGGAACAGCGCCTCCGGCAGCGCGACGATGACCGGGGAGGGGGGCTCCACGAGTTCCCACGCCGGCAGCTCCGGCGCCACGGCCGCGATCGAGGGGCCCGGCCGGGTCAGCGCCCACCCGACCATCCCCACGGCCCCCGCGCCGGCGGCGCCGGCGGCGAGGCGCGCCGCCTGGCGCGCGCGCCCCGCCAGGCGACGCCGCCGCGTCCACGCCGCTACGTCGTCCATCGCCTCACGGTTCCCGGCTCACCGGGATCACCCGCACGCGGGCAGTCAACGGCGCCTCCACTTTGGATTGGATCGCCACGCTGACCATCGCCAGCCGCACCGGCGGCCGCTGTCCGGCCAACCCCGAGATATAGGCGCCGACCGCCGGCGCCGTCCCCTCCACCAGCAGTTCCACCTGACCCGCCTGAGGCCGCATCTCCGTCATCCGGACCCCGGCGGCGGCCGCCTGCTGATGGAGCGTCACCATGGTCACATGGGCGGGATCCGCCGGGCCGAAGACCGCGTCCGCGCGCCGGGTCACCTCCGGCGCCGCCGCGATCCACCCATGGAGCCGCGACAGCTTGATGGCCAATCGCCGCTGGCGGAGCTGGGTCGCCTCCCACCAGGCCGCGGCGCCTCCATCCCGGCTACGGTCCGTTTCGGTCCTTCAGCGGTGGGCTCAGCCAGATCCCATCATGACCAGAGGGGCAAGGCCGGGCTGTTACTGAATGGCGGCCTGGCCAGGTGCCCGGAGAGGCTTACTAAGATCTCCCCAAGGATCCCAAAGAGCCACTCTTCCTCGGCTGGCATCCTATCGCCTAGGTGATCGAGACTTCCGGCTCCCATTC
>JACQRF010000140.1 GCA_016206635.1 Candidatus Omnitrophota bacterium | reverse complement strand
TCCCAAACCACGGGGCGGCTCCGTGCGGCGAAATATAGAGCTGCTGCCCCATCACGAGCCCGCACACGACCCGGCGCGTCGTCCCAGGCAAGACCACCGCGGCGCGATACCGCCCCGGCTTCATAAGCTCCTCGCCGCTGACCTGCCGATTTCGATTCGACACCAGAAACTGCAGATCACCGGCCAGCAGCACATCCAGGATCGTCGTCGCAATGGTGAGGGGGGTCGCTTGCTGAAACGAGGCCAGCGCCGAGCGCAGGGACTCCTCCAGGCCGGCGGCGTCGCGGACATTTTGGGGGCGGAGCGCGACCGCGGGGCCTGGCAAGCCGAGGGCGAGGGCCAACAGCACTGCCGTCAGGTGGCGACCGAAACGGGGGGCTTGCATGGTTACCACGGAGTATACCTGATACGGCGGAAAAATTGAATATCTTTAACTACGATTAATTAGTTTAACAACAAAGGCAAAGACCAAGGGGGTCAGACCCCTTTGAGACCCGAGGGGGTCTGACCCCGTCAATCCAGCTCGAGGACTTTGGGGAAGGTGGTCAGGTTCCGGCAGCCGGTCTCCGTGATGACCACCATGTCCTCGAGGCGGACGCCGCCGGCGCCCAGGTAGTACAGCCCCGGCTCGACGGTAACGACCATGCCGGTCTGCAGCACGTCAGACGTCGCGCTCACGCGCGGCGGCTCGTGGATCTCCAACCCGACCCCGTGGCCGGTGCCATGGAAAAACCCCTGCATGCGGCCGCCGAACTCGCCGGTCTTGAATCCCTCCTGCTCAAAGGAGTCCAGGATCGCCTGGTGCACGTCGCGGCCGTTGACGCCCGGCTTGAGCATCCGGAACGCGATCTCCTGCCCCTGGCGGACCGCGGCGTACATCTTCTGCACGCGCGGGCTGGGCCGGCCTTTGACCACCGTCCGGGACATGTCGGCGAAATAGCGCGTCGCCGCCGACTGTGGGAAGATATCGAGCACGATCGGCTGGTGCGCCTTGAGCACCCCCGTGCCGATCTGATGCGGGTCGCACGCCTGCTCGCCACCCGCGATGATCGAGCGCTGGGCGATGCACTCCATCCCCAGCAAGGTCAGGTGCAGCAGCTTGCGCAGCACCTCGGAGGTCAGCGGCCGGCCGCGCAGCCACAGCTCGTCGCCGCGGATCTCCGCCTCCCGAATCATGTTCACGAGGACCTGCGTCCCCGCCTCGGTGGCCCGCTGGGTGGCGGTGATGGCGGCGATTTCCTGCTCGGACTTGAGCACCCGCGACTCGAAGAACGGCTCCGCCGTGGGGGCCACCTCATAGCCGTGACGGCGCAGATCATCGGCGAGCATGAGGGGGAACGTGCCGGGGACGACGAGCCGGGTCACGCGGTGCGGCTTGAGCGCCTCGTCCACGGCATCCACCATCGTCGGGTTCGCCACCCCGCGCCGCCGCGCCGCCGTGAGCAGGTGCGTGATCGACACCACCTCGTCCACCGTCGCCTGCGACGTGGCGCGATCCACCTCGAGGTCGCTCATCAACAGCCGCTTCCGGCCGTTAATTTCCAGATACACGAACGGGTCCGGGGCCAGGAAGCGGGTGGCATAGTACAGGTTGGCGTCGGTCTCGCTGGCCGCGATGATGAGCCGCGTCTCGTTCATGGTCACGATGACGCCGCCCCGTGCGGGAGCGGGAATTCCCGCCGGATGAGCGTCATCGCCTCCGCCTGGCTGGTCACCGCCCCCTCCAACTGCTGCTCCTCCACCAACCGCAGGATTTGGCCGATCATCGGGCCCTCCGGATAGCCGGCCGCCAGCAGGTCGCGCCCGGTCACCAGCGGCGACGGCTTGAGGGCCTGCGGCGCGGCAAATTCCTTCAGTTTCCGTCGCAGGAACCGCCAGTTATCCAACTGCCGATGGCTGGCCAAGCAATCGGCGCGGTGCAATGCCAGCTCTTCCAGGAAATTCGGCTGGCGCAGCATCCGCTTGAGCGTGCTGACCCGCATCCGCTGGACATCCTTAAACCGCATGTGGTTCCCCACGGCCGCGACGATCTTCTCCGTCTCCTCGTTGGAGAGCCGCAGCCGCCGGCAGATCCGCTCCGTCATGTCGGCCCCGACCCGATCATGGCCGTCGAACCGAATCCGCTCCCGCACCTGGAAGGTCGGCGGTTTGCCGACGTCATGGAACAGCCCGGCCAGCGCCAGCGTCGGGGACGGCCCCTTCAGGAGATCCAGCAGCAACCGGGTGTGGACGTAGACATCCCCCTCCGGGTGAAACTCCGGCGGCTGCTGGACCCCCTTGGTCGCCGCCACCTCCGGCAGCAGGATGGCCAGCAACCCGCTCTGGTCGAGCAGATCGAGCCCGCGCCCCGGGTGAGGCCCGGTGAACAGCTTGATCAGCTCGGCGCGAATCCGCTCGTGGCTGACGGCGGTGATCGCCGGCGCATGGGCCGACACCGCGGCCCAGGTTTGCGGCTCCACGGTAAAGTCCAGCACCGCCGCAAACCGGACGGCGCGCAGCACCCGCAGCTTATCCTCGGTGAACCGCCGCGCCGGGTCGCCGATGGCACGGACCAGCTGGCGCCGGAGGTCGGCTTGCCCGTCCACATAGTCGAGGACGCGGCGGCCGATCGGGTCCCAGAACAAGCCGTTGATCGTGAAATCGCGGCGCTGGGCATCCTGCTCCGCGGTGCTGAACACCACGCGTTCCGGATGGCGGCCGTCCTGATACCCCTCGTCCGTCCGGAACGTCGCCACCTCGTACGTGGCCGGCCCCTGCAACACCAAGATCACGCCGAATTGCGCCCCGACCGGCACCGTGCGGGGAAACAGCCGCTGCACCGTCTCCGGCGTGGCGCTGGTCGCCACATCGTAATCGGTCGGGGCGACGCCGCGCAACAGGTCCCGCGCGCACCCGCCGACGAGATACGCCTCATGGCCGTCGGCGCGAAGCGTCCGGACGATCTGCACCGCCCCCCGATACGCCGCGCCCCTCGGAATCCGCATCAGGCCGTCTGCTGGCGGGGCCGGAACGCTCGATGCCGGCGGAACAAATCGCTGACGCGCTGCTCGAACAGTGACCGGGCCTCGAACCGTTCGGCCGCCGCCGCGCGCCGCAGCGCCCACAGTCTCGACGGCCGCCGCAGGTAGGTCAGCGCGTAGAACACGGCCATGCCAAGCACTCGATAGAGGAGGAGTTCCGCCGCCCCGACGTGCCGGCAGAGCGATTTCGGCACGGTAAAGTCGAACTGGGTCAGGAGGGATTCGAAATAGGCATCGTTGAGAGCCGGAATCTCCCCGCTGGCCACCAGCTCGCGAAACAGCTCCGAGCCGGGATACGGGGTGAACGTGGCGATATTGCAATCGTCCACCCCCGACCACGCCATCCGCCAGGCGAACGCCACCGACTTCCACATCGCCCGGCGATGCTCGAACGGGAATCCGATAATCAGGTTGATCTTGACGACCAGCCCCCGCCGCTTGGCCTCGCGGATCGAGCCGGTGACGCGCGTCAGCGACAGCTTTTTCTTCACGGCGGTCAGGACGTCGGGCGAGCCGCTCTCCGGGGCGTAGACCAGGTACCGGCAGCCGGTCCGGTAGAGGAGATCCAGCGTCTCGGCATCCAGCGCCTCCGACCGGGTCCCGGATGGCAGCTGCCACGAGATCGTCAGCCGGCGGGCCACAAGGGTCTGGCAGAATTTGACGATCCACTCTTTCTTGACGATCGCCGTGAGATCGTAGAAATCAATGCAGTTGACGCCGTATCGGGCGATGTACGTCTGAATCTCCTCCACGACGTCCTCGGGCTCGCGCATCACATACCGGGTCGTCCACATGGAGGGGTTCGAGCAGAACGTGCAGCTGTACGGACACCCCCGGGTGGCCAGCACCCCGATGTTGCGCCCGCGGGACGGCCCCATCGTGAAGTTGGGCCGGAAGTACGCCTCGACCGGGACCAGATGCCAGGCGGGCCACGGGTAGTCGTGAAGGTTGGTCAGCCGTGGCGAGAGGCCGGTCGTGACGAACGCCCCGTCTCGCAGAAACGCGACGCCGGGGACCTGGTCCCACGGCTGGCCGGCCAGCATCGCATGACACACCTGGAGGAACGCCAGCTCCCCCTCGCCGAGCACGAGACCATCAATGGCCGGGCTGTCACGCAGCGTGTACTCCGGCAGCGCCGTCACGGCTTCGCCGCCCAAGACCACCCGCGCCTTGGGGAACGCCTCGCGCAGGCGCGCCACGAAGGCGCGGACGCACGGCCACTCCTGAGAGAACATGACGGAGACGCCGATGATGGCCACCGAGGCCGGGATGCGCCGGATCGTCTCGTCCACGGTCAGGCCCTGCACTTGGTACGGGCCCTGCCCGACCCGGCGGATCTGATCCATCGCCTCGCCGGGGCAGTCAATGAGCCGAACTCGGTAGCGCGCCCGCTCCAGCACGGCGGCGAGGTAGGCCAGGCCGATCGGCATCGTGACCGGCGTGGAATAGGCCTTCGCGGAGAAGACGATCGGCGGCTTGATCAACACGACCGTCGCATCGGTGTCCGGCGCCGGATTGCCGAATTGCCGGACGTAGTCGGCGAACGGCCGCTCCACGCCGCGCGGCGACGGCGCGAGGGCGCTTACCATGCCGGGCTCTCGCACACGGCGAGCAAATCCATCGCGCGCCGCACGGCCCGGCGGCTGACGACGAAGTCGGCCGTCGTCGCCTGCCGGTAGAAGCGGTCCGCGTTGAATCCCCATTTCTTCAGGCGGCGCCAGCCGCGGTGCCGCCACGTCGGGTGCACGCCGTACATCGCCACCGACGGGAACGCCCGCTGAAGGAGCGCGGCCAGCTCAGGCGCGGTGAATTCCTTTTCATGGTATGGGAACTTCTCGTACGGCCGGCCGGGCTTTTGGTTATGCTCGAGGTTCAGCGTGGACACGAAGAATCGCCCGCCCGGCCTCAGCACCCGCCGGATCTCCGCCAGCCACGCCGCCAGCTGCGGCTCCGGCACATGCTCGATCACCTGGAACGACCCGGCCGCGTCGAACGCCTCGTCGGGGAATGGCAAGTGAGCGCCATCGAAGGCCTGGAACGTGACGCTCGGCCGGCCATACCGGGCCTGGGCGCGCGCCGGGTTGCCGGGCGCGATATCAACGCCGACCACGGCGGCCGCCGCCTCGGCCAGGTAGGCGGCGCCGTACCCGGACCCGAATCCGACTTCCAGCACGCGGCCGCCGGCCACCTGCGGGCGCATGAAGGCGTACGGGCTCAGATGCTGGGCCACGAAAACCGGCTCGTTGTCCTCGGGCACCAGGCCGCAGAGATAGACATCGTGCTGGGCTTGCGTCACGGCATCCTCACGCGGTCAGAAGCGCCTCGCGGACGAGATAGTCTTTCAGCGCGCGCACGTGCTGCTCGAAGATCGGCTGCTTGCGAGGGTCGCGGAGGATGAACGCCGGATGGTAGAAAATGAGGCAGGTCGCGCCGGGGTACTGCGGGGTCGTGAACATCTGGCCGACGACGGATTCCATCGACTCGATCTCCTTGCGGCCGAGCGCGTATTTCACCGCGGTGGCGCCCAGGAACACGAGGACCTTCGGCCGGACCAGATCGAGCTGTTTCTTGAGGAACGGCATGCAGGTGTCTGCCTCGTCGGCGGCCGGCGGGCGATTGTCCGGCGGGCGGCACTTGACGACATTGAGGATGAGACAGTGCCGGTTCGTGTCGAGGTCAACCGCCCGAAACAGCCGGTCCATCAGTTGGCCGGCCCTCCCGACGAACGCCTTCCCCTGCGCGTCTTCGTCGGCCCCCGGCCCCTCCCCGATCAAGACGACTTTCGCCCGCGGGTTGCCGCGGTCGAGCACGAGGTGGGTGCGGGACTGGGAGAGCCGGCACTTCGTGCAGCCGGCCTTGAGCAGCGCCGCGCGGAATTCGTCGTAGGTCTTGGCGCCCAGGATCGCGTTCGCCGACTGGTCGAACAGGTCGAGCTGCATTACGGCCCCCGGCTATCCGCGATCCAACCCCGACAACAATTCGATGGTCCGCTCCAGCTCTTTGGTCTTCAAAATCAAGCAGCCGGTCCCCTGCCGATCAATCGCCGTGCAATAGGCATAGTCCACATTGATGTCGGCGTGCGCCAGCGACTGCGCCGCCTCCGCCAGCGCGCCGGGCCGGTTATCCAGCTCCATCACGACGACATCCGATTCCAGGATGTAGAGGCCGTGCTGTTCGAGGAGCAGCAGGGCCTTCACCGGACGGTCGGCCAGCAGGCGCACGATCGCGTGGTCCACGGTGTCATGGATCGTCAGCGCCAGGATATTGACGCCGGCCTCGGCCAGCGTGCCGCAGATCTTGGCGAGCCCGCCGGGGCGGTTCTCCAGGAAGATGGACAGCTGCTTTTCCTTCTTCACCATCACGACTCCTTTGAAGGGGTCAGACCCCTTATAACCGTTGCCTTCCCTGCGATGTATTCTGTCACCTCAATGGGGAACCCAGGGTTCCCCATTGGGACCCCTCCTTCAGAAGTCAACAGCTCATCTGTTCCCTGGGTGGGTCCAGAAAACTGCTGGGGCTCGTCAGCGTCGTGACCGGCTGCACATCCGCGGCCGCCCACCAGAACCACCAGGCCACCGGCGGCGCCACCCACCAGAGCCAGCGGGCCGTCCATCGCCCCTGCGCCCGGTACTTCGTGTTGCAGGTCACGCAGTGGCACGCCACCCCCAGCCGCCCCAACAGGCCGTGGCCGACAAACTCCGCCCGCCCGCCGGTCATCACCAACCGCACCCGGCACTGCGGACACAACCGCGGCGTCGGGGTCCATTGATAAGGCCCCTCGACAACCGTTCTCTTCCTTTCGGGGGTCAACAGCTTCACCACGCAGCCAGCCTACCAGCTTGCCCGCCCCCTGGCAAGCGTTGGGGAGGGAGCGGCGGTTACGCCCCAAGCGCTGTAACGATATCCTCGCGCCAGCGGGTGAAGAACTTCAGGGGCTTGAGGGATTGCGCGGTGGATTATCAAGGAGCGCTAGCGCATCTTCCCAGAAGTCCCGAACCTCGGCAGGGAGGAATCGCCTTAATCGGCTCAGCAATTCCCTACGCTGTGGGCGATTCATCAACCGGAGGAGAGATTGGACGTCGCTGGCGTTCCCGTGCGTCACAATTTGCTGGACATAGAGATCCGCCATCGCCGGGTCATCGAGATCCAGACGAGCCCCGTCTCGGAGGAACCAAAAGAGCCGTTGTGAGGGTACCACCGTCTGACCCATCTCACTCGTCAGTATACCTGAGCCGGCATGACCCCGCAAGACCCGCCTCGTCGGGGAGCCGGCCCGAAGTAGCATCAAGCTACGATATCAGTTCTCGCAGTATCTAACACCGAGGGCGGCCGCGATATGCTAGGCTGCATGGCCTATGTTGCCGCGCTATTGTTCGAGACAATGGTTGCTGCTGTCCGTCGTCGCCATCGCGACGACCGTGCCCACACCCACCCTGGCCCTCCGCCCGACGGGCTTGGAGGAGTCGGAGTCCACCAAGCGCGAGGTCACGCACGCGCTGCTCCAGGGACGCGTGGCCGAACTGCTCGAACTCGGCCAGTGGGACGCCCTGATGGCCGTGGGTCCCGATGCCGTGGATCCTCTCCTCCACCTCCTCCGAACGCACCGCCAATGGATGATGCGGGTCGCGGCCGCCCGGATGCTGGGGCGCCTGGGCGACGCGCGGGCCGTCAAGCCGCTGCACGAGATCGCCACGGCCATCCTGTCGCAACCGCTCGAATTGCGAGGAGCGAGTGATGGCGACATCCTGCTCGAGGCGGCGCTCGAGGCCTTGGGCCAGATTCACGACCCTCGTGCCGCCGGCGACCTCCTCCACATCCTCCAGCGAATCCCTCAGTACTTCCCAGTCCAGGACGCCGCACTCAAGGCCGCCGCTGGCATCAAAGAGCCAGAAGTGGCTCCTCTGGTGACAGCGTTTATGGTTCCCGAATCCACCGGACAGTTCGATCAGGACGTGTGCCTCCTACTTGGGACGACCGATGAAGCGTGGTCCCTGTCCTCGGTCCCGCTGGACCCGCAAGACCGCGCTCAGTTTGCCTCGGTTGTGCCCCTTATGGTCCAGTGGTTTGAATGGGCGTTCGGCGTTTCGCCGGCTGCCCTGCATGCATTTTTCACGCTCTCCCCTGATGCCATCGCCAATCTTCCAGCGCCAGCCATCGTGCAGGACATCACCCGCCGCTTGGCCTGGTTGCCGCCGGTTGGTGGGAAGCTCCTGACTGATGCCTCGGAGAGTGTTGCGCTTCTCGACCACAGCACGCCGCCACCACCACCCACACCATTCCCATGCCCCCCTTCATGGACTGCAGAAGAACAAGCGACGGCCATTGTCCAGTTACAACGCCGCGGTTTCCTCAGCCATGGTTTCATTCATCAGATGACCATCCAGGGTCGGTTGCCGGATGCCTTCAAATACACCGGCATCGCTCTCGTCCTTGCAAGTCCCTACGGGCACGACTGGACCCACCCATTTTTTAAGGCCGTCTGGGGCCGCATTGGTCCGCTGATTCATGATGGGGGCCGACTCGTCGGGAACCTCAACCCGCTCTGGCAGGATGTCGCGGGCCGCACCGATTTCCTGTACCATTTGGCCTCCGTTCAAGAGGAGGGGGCTCAACCCGTGGAAGCTCGCCTGTTCCGAGATGGCAAGGCCTATCAACGTCTGGCGCTGGCGCTCCACTGTGCCCAGGGGACGGCGCCTGTTGAGATCCCTGAGCCGGTCCGAAGGACGCTCGCCGCCCACTGGAATAGCTTTGTGGAACGGATGAACCGATTGCTCGGTGAATTCGATATCCAGGGTATTGCCCAGGTCCGTTGGTTCCTCGATACACCCCGGAAACGTCGGAACTGGGATGACCCTCGCTATGAAGCCCCCTGGCCGCCGATCCAACGAGAGCTGCGGCTCTTAGAAGAACGCCGCCGCGACCAAGAATATGCCCGCACCCTCCGCGTGGAGGCCGAGCGGATCCTGGAGGAATTCACCACCGCCATTGACCACGATCTGGGATTGCTGCCCGAATCGGCGACCGGCTTGGAGGAAGTGCCAGTAGATACCGTGATGGA
>JACQRF010000151.1 GCA_016206635.1 Candidatus Omnitrophota bacterium | reverse complement strand
CCTCCAAGGGGACGCCCTTGGCGTCCACCGCCTGGCCCTGGTAGCGGAGGAGGTGGGGGACCTCCGCGATGGCAGGGACCGCTCCGATCACCCACAGCCCGATGAGCAACCAGCGCACACGTCTCATGGTGTTCACCCCACGGCCCCGGCGAAAATATCCCTCCTCCACTCCCCCCCGCCCTGGCATTACCGCAACCTGATCATATGAAAAGCTTCCTCCCCACGCACGTAGAATAGCCGTGGGTAGTGTCAACGGCGTTCACGGCTGCGCTCACGACGGAGGAGGAAGCCATGGTGTACATCGGATGTGACCAACATAAACAGTTCTGCCAGCTGGCCGTGCTGAACGAATCGGGCGCCCTCGTGGACGAGAAGAAGTTTTATCACAGCGATCGGCCCGCGCTCCGGGCGTATTTTGCCTCATTGCCGGCCGGCTCGCATATGGCCCTCGAGGCCTCCGGCTTCGAGTCCTGGCTGGCCGATTTCGCGCAGGAGCTGGGGATCCGCGTCACGCTCTCCCATCCCCTCAAGACCCGGGCCATCGCGGAGGCCAAGATCAAGACCGACAAGGTCGATGCCCGAACACTGGCCAAGCTCCTTCAGACGGATTTCCTGCCGCCGGCCTATTTGGCTACACCCGAGATCCGAAGAAGGCGCTATTTCCTCCGGTTCCGTCTGTGCTTGAACCGCTACCGTAGCAGTGTGAAGAACCGGGTCCATTCCCTCCTGCATCATCTGGGGATCCAAGCTCCAGCGGTCACGGATCTCTTCGGCGCCCGGGGCCGGCAGTTCCTCGATTCCCTGGCGCTGGAGGAGGGTTACCGGGAAGCGCTGCACGGCTACCTCGCCCTGTTGGACATGACCGAAGACCGGATCAATTGCCTGAAGAAGCGCCTGGCCGCGTATGTCCAAGAGAGCCCGGACGCCCAGCGGCTCCAGACCATCCCGGGGATCGGGGTCCTGCTCGCGCAAGTCATCCTGGCGGAGATCGGGACGCTGTCCCGCTTCGACTCGGCCGGCCGGCTCTGCTCCTATGCTGGCCTGGTGCCCAGTCTTCACCAGAGTGGGCAGACTCGCTACCAGGGATCTTGTCCTCAGCAAGGGAATAAGTTCCTTCGCTGGGCCATGGTCGAAGCCGCCCACACCGCGGTCCGGAAGGACCCCCTACTCAAGGCGTTCCACGACCGGATCAAGCGCAAAAAGGGGTCGCAGAAGGCTGTGGTCGCGTCGGCCCGGAAGCTGCTGGTCATTGTCTATCACATCCTTTTGAAGCAGGAGCCGTTTCGGTATACCGCTTTTCCCAGGGAAGCCCGGCGTGAGGGACTGAGCCTCGAGCTCGTGTACCTGATTGGGACGCCTGGGATCGAATCATGATCATGTGGCCTGAATGGACCACGAATGGATGACTGGAACACCCTTTGATCTCGTTGCTGTTGACAACCAGGGGCTTTTCATGGATGTCCCCCGCGTACCCGGTACCGTCACCGTACTCCCGCCCTTATTGTAATAGGGCGTGATGATTCTTGCCGGTCATAATGCGTTCCTCCAAGAGCTCATCACCCCAGACTCGCAGTATTTCAAGGTGGCGCAGCTTTGGAGGGAGACGACCAAGGGAGATTTCCCTTTCTCCGTCCCATAGACTCCAGTCCTCGTAGGTACCCGGTCCGTGGCCGTTCGTCATACGGAAGGTGGGGAAGACGAAATTCTGCACGGGAAGATGTCCGATAACTCGCCACCGCCCACTACGGATGGATGCTTTCAACCCCACAAAGACGGGAGGAAACAATGGCCCAGTTGTACGTAGCTGTTCGACTGAAACTGGCTGCGGCGTGATGAGGTCAAACACCTGCATTAAACACCCCAGGCCATACGGCCGGCGGTCATCCCAGTAGACATATTGCCCATAGGCATACCGGCCATTTGGCAGGGGGATGATAAAACAATCTCCGACCTTCAAGCGATATCGTTGCACGTTATCGCTTTGGCATATATTTAATCGATTTTAACAAGGATCTGCCAGTTGCAACGAGTGGCTCATAGACTGGATTCGTTTTGGCGATGCTGTTAATCACGTTGATCAGTTGGCCGCCGTTTTTCTCTAATCCATACATCTCAATGAGCGCTTGTTCCACGCCACGGGCTGCGGAGCGAGGCAAGCTTGCGAGCCCCTTAATCACATTAAGTTCAAATCTTCCGGCCTGTGCCGCTGCACGGATTGCAGGGTTGTTGGTGATCCCTATATAGATGACTTTCCCTGCGGCGTTCAGTCCTTCGTAAACCGCCACTCCCATTTTTTCAGCGACTTCCCCCAGTGCTACACGACTCGTGGCCTGTCTGAAGGAGATGGCGGCTCCTCCCACTGCCCGAGCCGCTCCCACAGTGTTCGTCAGCGCGAAGACCAGCATCCCGATCTCCGCGACTTTCCAGAGGGTGTCAAGGAGCTCAGGAGGGAGGATCGGCCCTGGAGGCGACCCGCTGGGAGAGATGGGAACGGGGCCTGCCTGCATGGGGGACAGGGGGAAACCGAGAGGTCCTATTCCAGGTAATCCCGACATGGGTGTCAGGCCGGATGGAGGCGGGGGGCCGTGGAGGCCGCTAGTTTCCTGCAGGGAGGACGGACGCGAGGGGGCAGAGCTGGTACTGCTGCGGGAGTCCTGGCGCTGCTCGATCGCGGCGCCGATCTGATCCCCGATCATAAAGCCCCAGATCGCCCCGTAGAACGCGCCTTCAGGCCCTGTCGCGGAGCCGATAAGCGCCCCAATGATCGCGCCGACGATCCGCGCCACCCATCGGATCCACCCATAGCCGCTCGGATCCACGAGGTTGACCGGATTATTCCGCACGTAGCTGTAGCGATTCAGTGTCTGCGGATCGGCAGGATCCTGGACGAAGGGGTCCGGCTGGAGGAAGCGACCGAGCGCCGGATCGTAGGGCCGAGCCGGGAAGAGCACGAGGCCATGCGCGGTATCCTGGCGCTGGCCGGTGAAGCCGGGGGGAGACGGGGCATTCGTGGAAGACGGGGACCCCGGGGACATCTCTTTGCGGGAGAGGCCGCCGAAGGGCGTGTACTCCGCGAGTTCCAGCGGTGTGCCATCCTGGTCGGTGATGAGGTTGACAGACCCCAGGTGGTCAGAGTGATAGAACCGGAGGGCGCCGGTGGCATCCTTGGCCGCGATCCGCTGAGCCCCTGCGAAAACATACTTGGTCATCTGGCCGAGCGGGTCTTGCTCGGCGAGCTCCCCGAGGTAGGTCGTCGCGCCGGCCGCGGTGATCTGCTTGACCCGGCCGCCATCGCCGTCGTAGACAAATCGGGCGGTCACATCCTTGGGCAGCGGCGGGGTAAACAGACTGGCCGTGCCGATTCGGACAAAGTAGGCCTGCCCCGACGCGATCTCCGTGGCCGGCGCCAGGGCCTGGGCCTTGGCATCGTAGACGAGCACCGCCGTGGCATCCAATCCCTCCGTCAGCCACTGGACCGGCTTGGGGCCCTCCACCGCGATGGCCGGCAGCAGGTGCCAGCCCGGTGAGAGGGTGATGCCGGCCTGGTGGGTAGGGAGCCGCCCCGCGACGGTGATCGTCACGCCCTTCGGATCCTTGCAGTAGAGCTGATAGCCCCGGCCATAGTCCAGGGTGTCGAAGTCGTTGAACGCCGGGTCATTGACGAAGTGCTTGAACCGCTGATCGTCCTGGAGGCCAGGGGTGGCATCAAACCAGGCGACCTGCTCGAACGCCTCCGAGAACTTCGGGAACAGGGAGAGGATCCGGCCATCCGACGGGACCACGGGCAGACTGAAGAAATTCCACCCCGGCTCAAACCGGAGGGTGACGGCCGCCTCCTGCGCGCTCTGCACCTCGACCAACTGGTTCGCCGCATCGTAGCGGAATGACTGCGCCGTGCGCTCGGCGAGCTCGGGGCGGGGCTCGATGAGTTTCTTCACCAGGTTTCCGTTGGCGTCGTACTGCAGCGTCCACCCCGCCGAGGTGGAGGTCACGGCATGGGGCTTGCGGCCATCCGGCAGGCCGTAGGTCATCGTCACGCCTTCCTTGGCCGTCATATTGCCGATCAGATCGTAGGCGTAGGCGACGGCGCCGTAGCTCCCACTGGCCTGAGTCAGCCGGTCGAACGCATCATAG
Organism: Candidatus Omnitrophota bacterium; assembly: GCA_016206635.1. Lineage (GTDB taxonomy): Bacteria > Omnitrophota > Gorgyraeia > 1-14-0-20-64-10 > JACQQZ01 > JACQRF01. Next base: position 4,578 of record JACQRF010000151.1, on the reverse strand, counting down.
CCAAAGGTCTGGGTCGCGGTGTGGACCTGATCGGCGATCTTCGTCACGTTGCCGATCGCATCAAACGTGTAGCGGAAGTCTTGCAGGGGTCCCGAGGGACCGGTCGTCGTGAGGTGGTCGAGGCGCAGGGTCTTGGGGGAATAGGTATAGTCGCTGACGGCGCCATTCCCATAGATGATCTTGGTGGCCTGCCCCGCCGCGTTGTAGGTGATCCCCGAGAGAATGGCTTGGGTCGTGGCGCCCTGTTGGAGGGTGACCGTCTCCAGACCCCCCTGGGCATTATAGGTGTACCGGGCGCGCTCGGCGTCAGGATAGGTCAGGTCGGTCAGACGCCCCAGGAGATCGTAGGTGCGCTGGACCGTGGAGGTCGTGCCGTCAATGGTCTTGCGCTCTGTGGCCAGCCGGCCCAGCGGATCGTACTCAAAGCTGGAGGCGCCGGAGCCATCGGTGATCCCCGTCATCCTGCCCCGACTGTACGGCTGCGTGGGGTTGTCGTAAGCGTAGGCGACGGCGCCGGGGTCGGCGATCCCGGCGCCAGGGGGAACCGTGTAGCGTTTCTGCGTCAGCCGATTGAGCGCATCGTAGGTGAAGCCGGTCACCACGCCCCGCGCATCGGTCTGCGAGGTGAGGTTGTCCACGGCATCGTAGGCATACTCCCAATGGCCCATGTCGGGATCGTCCATGCTCAGCTTGCGGCCGAGCGAGTCGTAGGCCACCGTGGTGACGTGGCCGCTGGCATCGGTCACGCGGGTGAGGCGGTCCAGGGCATCATACTGGTACCCCGTCACCGCCCCCTCGGTCTCCGAGAGCATCTCCCCCACCATGACGAGCCGCCCGTAGGCGTCGGTCGCGCGCTCCGTCTCGTGGCCATTGGCGTCCGTGACGGTAATGGACCAGTCGTCGTAGGTCGTCGTGGTCGTGGCGCCGTCTGGGTCGGTGGTCGCCGTGAGGCGGCCGAGCGGGTCGTAGGCGTAGGCGATCGGGGGGGCGAGGCCGACGACCAACGACACGGGGCGATACGAATCCGAGGCGGTATCGAGATACGGAACCCATTGCTTCACCGCCAATCCCCGGCTGTCGAACTCGACCGCGCCGGTGACAACCTGTTGCCCCGGCTCGTCGGACGGGCCGCGCACCTGGATCGTGCGGCCAAGCCCGTCAGAAAATTGGTGCTGGGTGATGGGGGACTGGCGATTGGGGCCTGCGTAGACGGTCGTGGTGGTGCGCAGGGGTGGGGGACACGAGACCGTGGTCGTCAAGCGCGGGTCGTACTCGATGCGGCTCGTGACAACCTCCAGCGCGGTGGACGGATCAACGAAGCTGGTCTGGGTGGTCCGGCCCAAGGCATCGAATGTCGTCTTGGCGATCAGGCCGTTGGGATCGGTCGAGGTGGTGACCGCGCCGAAGCGGGGATCGTAGGTCAGCCGCTGGGTGTGGCCGAGGGCGTTCGTGATGTCGGCGAGGTAGGTACCGGTGGGGTCGTACGTGTTCGTCGTCGTGCGGCCGAGGGCATCGGTGACCGTGGCGACGTTGCCAACGCCATCGTAGGTCAGCGCGGTCGCCACCCACTGCTCCGCCGGGAGATTCAACCACTCCTCTTCCCTGGTGAGATTCCCCCGGACAGGCGGGGTGGCCGGGTCGGCGGCGTCATCATAGACGAAGCGGCGCTGGGCCACGACCGCGCCGGAGGCGTCAACGGTCTGTGTCAGCCGCGGCCGGTTGAGGATCCAGGCGGCGGGGTTATAGAGGAAGGTCGTCGTGGTGGTCCGCTCATCGCCGGTCAGGGCGGGATCCACCTGGCCGTCCTCGTGGGTCGTCGTGAGGTTGCCGTACTGGTCATAGCCGAAGCGGGTCCGCGTCTGGCGGACCGTGCTGTCGCCGTCATAGACGAGGCGATCCACCTGATCCAACGTGGTGAAATGGACGCCCGGGACGGCCTCATCGCAACTCCAGGTATTGGCCGTTTTGGCATAGAGCCGCCCGGCGCTGTCGCGGACCTCGACCGTGAGGGGACGACCTTTGGTATGAAGGTCTTGGGCAAACGTCGTCGTGGTCGTGGTACCCACGGCGTCCGTCACGGTGGCAGTCTTGAACCCGCGGAATTCCTGGGTCGGCGCGTCGTAGAGGCCCCCGGCGTAGCCGTAGGCGGTCGTGTAGCGATTGCCCAAGCCGTCGGCGGCGGTGGCCGTGGTGACCACGGGGATCGCCACGTGAAGGCCCGTGTTCGTGAAGTCGGTCGAGGGGCGATAGGCGAGCGTGGTGCCCCCGCCGAGGCCATTGGCGGTCGTCTCCAGCAAATCGGGCGGGGTCCCCATCGCAAAGGCGATCTCGGCCACCCCGGAGAGCGCGTTGAACACCCCGAAGCCGCTGAGCCCGTTCCCGCGAAAATCCCCGACCTGGAGCGCGTCGTCGGTCCCCCGGAGCTCAAACGGATGGTCCCCCATGAGGGCCTGCGCGGCGCCGAACCGCTGCCCCGTCGAGGCCGCGGCGACGACGGTCCCGGTCTCCCGGGCGTAGTAGAGGAGATCGGTCAGGCCATCGCCGTTGAGGTCCGCCGAGGTGAGCGACTGCCCAGCCCCGAAGCCCGTGGCCCAGGGCGACGGCTGCGGGACCAGGCGCTGACCATCGGAGAGCGCCACCGTGACCACGCCGCCGGAGGCGGCGGCGACGTCGGTCAGGCCGTCGCCGTTGAAATCGCCCGTCAGCGGCGCCTGACCGGCGCCAAAGCCGGAGAGCCACGTGGCCGCGCCCCCAAATTGCGAGCCGGTGGACGGCGCGATCTGCCACGCGCCGCTGACGACGGCCCCCGCATCGAGGAGTTGGTCCCCGTTGAAATCCCCCATGAATGGGGTGTGGCCCGCGCCAAACCCGCTATGCCACGTCGCCGGCATGGAGAAACTGCTGCCCGTGGACCTGGCGACTTGCCACTGGCCGCTGGCGGCGTTCCACAGCACCAAGTCCGTCTTCCCATCCGCATCCACATCGCCGACCAGCGGGGCGGTCTCGGCGGGCAAGGTCGCCGAGAGCCACGTCTGCTCCTGACCAAATCCGCTGCCGGCGTTGAGCACGACATGCCAGTGATTGTCCGCGGGGGCCAGGTGCGCCAGGTCGGCGTACCCATCCCCGTTGAAATCCCCCGCCAACCCCATCGGGCTGAACTGGGCGTGGTTCATCGCCGTGACCTGGCTGGCCACGTCGGCGGACATGGAGAGCCCGAAGTCCCCGGTCTCGTGATACGCGGTGATCGCGACGATGGTCCCACCAGGACTCAGCGGGATGGAGAGGCCCGAGGCGGCCTGCCAGGTGTTTCCCCCGGGCGGCACGTAGAAGAGATCGCTTCGACCGGCGGCGCTGTGGGGGAGCGAGAGCGTCTTCGCCGTCGCGGTATACAGCCACGTCATCGCCAGGATGTGGCTGTCCCGAGGGCCGGTGACCGAGAGGTTGCCGGCCGCATCGGTCGCCCAACTGATCCCGCCGCTGGCGCCGCTTTTGTCCAAGAACGGGGCGCTCCAGGAGACGGGCGGAATGGCGGCGGTCCGTTCCACCTGCCGGCAGACCTTCTTCCGGCGCAACCCCCGCCACTCTTTCTGGCACTCCTCGGTGCTCCACCGCTTGAGCCCCGGCTCGAACGCCCCGGAGGGCCACAGGCGCTGATCGTTGCCCCCATCCTCGACGGGGAAGTGGCGGCCCACGGCGAGCTGGAGCTGCCACCCGCGATTCCCAGGGGTGATGGCCGGCACACAGTTGTGGCAATGGAGGTAGGTGGGCGGCGCCTGCGTATAGGTGAAGGTCGTCGGGGGCAGGCGCGTCGCGCCATCGGCCCCCACCGGCGTGACCGACGTCAGCAGCGACCGGCCGGTGCGGGGACTCTGGGTGTAGCCCAGCTCGTAGCGGCGGGCGAGGACCAGGGCGCCGCCGACTGTCGCCTTGGTGTCGATCGCCGCCAGGCGTTTCGCCGTCGTGACGGCAAAGCCGCTGCGGAGGATCGTGTCGGCATCGGCGCGGGCCTCGAGGAGAAACGTCACGCGATTCGCGGCGGCCAGGCCAGTCGGCTCATGGGCGGTGTAGTCAATCCGATCCAGATAGAGCTGCCGCTGGTCCTTCGTGTAGGTGAGGATCAGGCTGTTGCCGTTGGGATCGAGGACCCCATCCAGCGCCCAGCGAAAGACCTGTCCCGCCTCCACGACCTGCGAGGCGGCCTCGCGCCCGAACAGGTAGCGCGTGCCCGATTTGTCGCGGACGTCCCACCCGGACGCGCCGTTGAAGGCGCACCGCAGGAACAGCCCCTCATCTTTGGCGCGGTACGTGCCATCGGCAATCTTGACCAACTCCGAGGCGATGCCGTGGAACAGGATGGTGAAGGTGTCTGACTCGGTTCCTAAAAAGAAGAGGGTGCGCCTAATCCCCCGGACTACAGAGCCACTTTCTCCGACGGCAGAGGTCTATGAGGCCCTTGTATTAGGGATGAAGGACTATGTCAGGAAGAACGGGTTTAAAAAGGTAGTCATAGGGTTGAGCGGCGGGATTGATTCATCACTTGTCGCTGTGATTGCGGTGGATGCCCTGGGGAAAAAGAAT
>JACQRF010000139.1 GCA_016206635.1 Candidatus Omnitrophota bacterium | reverse complement strand
CCGCTGACGGCGGCGCTGCTCGGGACGTTGCTGGCGGGCGAGCGGACGGCGCTGCCGCGGCATGTGACCGCGGCGTTCACCGACACCGGCACGGTGCACTTGCTGTCGGTCAGCGGCTGGCACGTGACGCTGATCGGCGGCCTGTGCTGGGGCGCCGCCCGGCTCGCGCTGCCCCGGCGCGGCGCGGCGGTCGCCACGATGGCCGGCCTGCTCGCGTATGGCGTGCTGGCCGGGGCCCAGCCGCCCATCGTGCGGGCGACGGTCGCCGGCCTGGTCGTGCTGGCTGGGCTCTGCCTGACGCGCCCCGCCGATCCGCTGAATACGCTGGCGCTGGCGGCGCTCCTGATCGTGGCGGCGGCGCCGCGGACGATTTGGATGCCGGCGTTCCAGCTGTCCGTGGTGTCCGTGCTGGCGTTGTTGACGCTCGCCCCCCTGGGGATGGCCGCGATCCGCCGGTGCGGCCTTGGGATGGTGCAGAACCCCTCGCTCGGATTGCGGCTCGCGCGAGGGGTCCTCCAGTCGCTGGTGATCTCCACCGCCGCGTGGTTGGGGACCTGGCCGCTGGTCGCCTACCATCTCCATCGGGTGTCGCTGGTGTCAGGGCCGGCCAACCTTGTGGCGGTGCCCGTGGCGGCGCTGGTCATGGTCACCGGGCTGGTCGTCGTGGTCGGCGGCCTGATCCATGCGTGGATCGTGTGGCCGTGGGTCGGGGCGGTCCAGCTCGCCACCCACGGCCTCGTGGCCGGGTTGGCGTGGTGCGCCCGCTGGCCCGGTGCGGCGATCGCGTGCCCGGCGCCTCCAGTGTGGATGGTGCTCGGGTGGTACCTCGCGCTCGCCGGCGCCGCCCGCGGGGTTAATAATATATATAAGTTATATCCAGAACCAGAAGATGCTTGACACCTGGCCCAGGCGCGTGCTAGGCTGGCGCCGTCATGGTCACCGAGCCGAACCGCGCGGGGAAGGGCATGCGCGTCGAGCAGCGCCGGTGCCCGCGGCTCGTCTGCCACACCGCCCTCCAGTACCGCGACATCCTCGAGCCGCATGCCCCGTACGCCGGCAGCCTCACGCACGATCTCAGCGCCGCCGGCGTGAAATTCCAAGCCGCGCAGTGGCTCCCGGCCCAACACCGCTTGTTGTTGCAGCTGCATCTGCCGGGGGTGGCCGACCCGATCCGGACGATCGTCCAGGTGGTCTGGACGCGCAAGCAGTCTCACAGCGACCAGTACGAGGTCGGCGCCCGCTTCATTCAGATCACCGCGCACGACCGGGAGGCGGTCGCCGGCTACGTCGAGCGGGGGATCAACCAGCTTCGGTAGCGCCCGTTTTGTGATAGCATAGTCCCCATGCGGGTCCGCACTCCCCTGATCCCCCTCGTGGCGCTGCTGGGCGTTCTGACGACGGCGCTCCCGGCGTCTGCCTATTGGGTGTGGACGCCCAAGACCGGCAAATGGGTCAACCCCAAGACGCAGCCGAAAGACAGCCCGCAGGACCAGTACGACTACGCCGCGGCATTCTACGAGCACCAGGATTACCAGCGCGCGGTCAAAGAGTTCCTCCGCCTCGTTCGCCATTATCCCAAGTCGTCGCAAGCGCCTGATGCGCAGTATTTCGCGGGGCAGTGCTACGAGCTGCTCGGCCAGCCGTACCAGGCGTTCGTTACCTACAAGAAATTGGTGGAGATATATCCCTATTCGGCGCGGTTCAAAGACGCGATCGCCCGATCGTTCGCCATCGGCGAGGCCTTCCACGGCGGCGTGAAGGTCCGCCCCATCCAGCCGATCCCGCTGGCGGTGCCGGCGCTGGACAAGGCGGTGGAGATCTTCGAGCATATCGTGACCCAGGCCCCCTACGGCGAGTACGGCGACAAGGCGCAGTTCCGGCTCGGCCAGACCTATCGGAAGCTGGGGCAGTATGGCGAGGCGATGAAGGCGTTTGAGAAGCTTGTCCAGGACTACAAGCTCAGCCCCTGGGTCGAGGAGGCCCGGTACAACACGGCGTTCTGCGCCAAGCAGTTGAGCCTGAAGCCGGCGTACGATCAGGAATCGACCGACCAGGCGATCGTCTGGTTCGAGGAATTCATTGATAGCCATCCCGGCAGCGAGCTGCTGCCGGAGGCGCAGCAGTCATTGGCGCAGCTCCGCGGGCATAAGGCGGAGAGCTACTTCACGATCGCCGAGTTTTACGCCCGTCAGAAAAAATGGCTCAGCGCCGCGTTCTACTACCGGCAGATCGTGGCGCACTACGCGGACACCCCGTGGGCGAGCCAGGCGGCGGCCCGCGTGATGGCCTTGGAGCAGGCCGGGCATCTCCCCGCGCCCGGCGCCTCATGAGGCCACCCGCGACTGATCTGACGGGGCGGCGGTGGCTGGCGCGCGCGTCCCTCGTGCTGGCGGTCGCGGCGGCGGGGTGCGGCTATTCCACCCAGTCGTTGCTGCCGGCGAACTATCGCAAGATCTACATCGAGCCGTTCACCAACCGGTTGGCCATCACGGAGGAATCAACCGAGATGCGGCGGTTCGTCACGTCGCTGCCGCGCCTGGAAGAGGACGTGACCAACGCGGTGATCAAGCGGTTTATCTTCGACGGGCACCTGCGGGTCACGCCGAACCGCCACGAGGCGGATCTGGTCCTCACCGGCGAGCTGGCCGATTTTCACCGGCAGGCGCTGCGACTGGCCGACGGCGGCGCGGTCGAGGAATACCGCCTCAACCTCGTTGCGAACCTGGCCCTGCGGGATCCCAAGAGCGGCGAGCTGGTGTGGGAGGAGTCCAGCTTCGTCGGGGATAGCACCTATTTCCTGACGGGGCCGACGGCGACCTCCGAGGCGGCCGCCGTCGACAAACTCCTGACCGATTTCGCCAAACGGGTCGTCGAGCGGACGATCGAGAACTGGTGATGGCCCTGGCGAAACCGGCGCCGATCGTCGCGTGCGTGGGGACGGAGCCGTGGCTGCGGGAGGAGGCGATTCGGGCGCTTGCCGCGCAGTGCGTGACGCCGGCGACCGCCGCGTTGGATACCACGACCTACGTCCTGGCTGAGACGCCCCCGGCCGAGATCCTCGAGGCCGCGCGCACGCGGCCGCTGGCCGGCCCGCGGCGGCTGGTGCTCGTGCGCGGCCCGGTGGATGCCGCGAAGGGCGGCATGGACTGGCTGGTCCAGTACGCGCAGCGCCCGGCGCCGACAACTTGTCTGGTCGTGGAGTTCGAGGAGGCGGTGCCGGCCGTGTTCCGCGCGGCCCCCGCCGGGACGATCCAGGAGATGCCGTGTCAGCCGTTGAGGGGCGGGGCGCTCGTGGCGTGGGTCCGGCAACGAATGGCGCGCGCGGGCGGCAAAACGATGACCCCGGAGGGGACCCAGGCGTTGGTCGCGCGGGCCGGCCCGGACCTGTCGCGGCTGGCGCAGCTCGTCGAGCAACTGGCGCTGTTCGTGGGGCCGCGCCCGCAGGTGACCGGGCAGGATGTCGTCGCGCTGGTGGGGTGGTCGGTCGAGGAGCGGGTGTTCGCGGTCGTGGACGCCGCCGTGCGGCGCGACCGGACGACGGCGCTGCGCGTCACGCGCCGTTTGCTGGAGGAGGAGGGCGTCGCGCCGGAGGAGCTGTTAGGGGCGATTGGCAAGCATGTGCGCCGGTTGTGGCAGGTGGCGCGCCGCGCTGAGGCGGGGGCCTCCCCGCAGCAGGCGGTCCAGGCCGCGGGGGTGCCGTGGTCGGCGCAGGCGGCGTGGCTCCCGCTGGCCACCCGGCTCTCGTCGCCGGCCGTCACCCGAGCGCTGGAGCGGTTGCTCGAGACGGATGTGCAACTCAAGACCGGCGTCGGGACACCGCTGGCGTTGCTGGAGCCGTATGTGTGGGAGCTGGCGGGTCTGGGTCAGGCGGCGATCTGAGCCAACCGGCGGCTCAACCGCGCCTTCTTGCGCGCGGCCGCATTCCGATGGAGCATCCCTTTGCGGCTGGCGATGTCGAGTTTCTTCGCCAGCACGCGGAGGGCCTCAGTCGCTTGCGGGGCTTGCCGCGCCTGCAGGGCGGTCTCCACCCGCTTGATCAAGGTTTTCAGCTCGGAGGCGGTCCGGAGATTGCGTTGCTGGCGGACGCGGTCGGCCCGCATCCGCTTGGCCGCAGACTTGAGAATCGGCATGGGCCACACGCTACCATAGGGCGTCAACGCCTGTCAACATGACCCTCACGACGACACCACCACCTCGCGCCCCCCAGGAGACGGCCCCTTCGGACACGGTCCGATCGGCAGGGGCCATCGGTCTTGCCACGCTGATCAGCCGGATCCTCGGGTTCCTCCGGGACGTGCTGATGGCCCGCCTGTTCGGCACCTCCGCGCCCGCGCAGGCGTTTGCCGTCGCATTCCGCCTGCCGAACACGCTCCGGGATCTGGTCGGCGAAGGGGCGGCGAACGCCGCGTTCGTCCCGGTCCTCACCGAGCACCACCAGCGCCACCCCGAGGATTTTTGGATCGCCGCCGGCGTCCTGTTCAATCTGATGGCGGTGACCCTGGCGGCCCTCGCCGCGATCGGCTGGTGGGCCGCCCCCGGGGTGGTCCGGGTCACCGCCCCCGGGTTCCTGGCCGATCCGGGGAAGTTCTCGTTGACGGTGGCGCTGACGCGATGGTTGTTTCCCTATGTGTGGTTGATTGGATTGACGGCGCTGGCCGGCGGCGTGCTCAACACGCTGCGCCATTTCACCGTCCCGGCCTATGGGCCGTGCCTGCTGAATGTGGCGATGATCGCCGGCACGCTGATCGCGCCGGCCTTTCCGGAGCCGGTGTTCGTGCTGGCCGTCGGCGTGCTCGTCGGCGGGGCGCTGCAGCTGGGGGCGCAGCTGCCGCTCCTCTGGCACCGCGGGTGGCGTCCCGGCCGGCCGCGCCGGCTCACACACCCGGTGGTGCCGCAGGCGCTGCGCCTGCTGGGCCCGCGCGCGGTCGGCTCCTGCGTCTACCAGCTCAATGTCCTCGTGGACACCGTCTGCGCGTCGTGGGAGATGATCGTCGGGGCGGGGGCGGTGGCCGCCCTCTATTACGCGACCCGGCTCTTCCAATTCCCGCTGGCGATTGTGGGCACCGCGCTGGCCCAGGCCAGCCTGCCGTGGCTGTCGTCGCAGGCGCTGGAGACCTCGCCGGCGCGGCTGCAGGTGAGCGTCGTCACCCTGCTGACGCTCACGCTGACGCTGGCGATCCCCGCGACCGTCGGCCTCCTCGTGCTGGGTGAGCCGATCGTGCGCATCCTCTTCGAGCGCGGCGAGTTCTCGGCCTATTCGACCGCGATCACGACGCAGGCGCTCGTCTGGTATGCCGTCGGGCTGGCCGCCTACATGGCGGCGAAAATCCTGACGAATACCTGCTACGCCTTGCAGGACACCCGGACGCCGGTGCGGACGGCGGCCGCCGCCCTCGGCGTGAATCTCGCGTTGAACCTGGCCTTGATGCGCCCGATGGGGGTCGGCGGGCTCGCGCTGGCGACCAGTATCGCCAGCGGCTGCAATGTCTGGTGGCTCTGGCGGGCGCTGGCCCGGCGCCTCGGCCCGTGGGCGGCGGCCCCGCTGTGGGATGCCACCCGGCGGGTGCTGTGGGCCTCAGCCGCGATGGGGGGCGTCTGCGGGCTGGGCCGGTGGTGGGGCCAGCCATGGTTGTCGAGCCCGTCCTCGGGGGTCCGCCTGGCGGCGCTCGCCGCGCTGATCGGGGGATCGGTGATCGTGTTTGTGCTGGCCGGCCGATGCGTCGGGATTCAGGCGCTGCGCCACCTCGACCGATGGACCTCCGCGAAACCCTAGCCGCCTTGCCCGAGACCCCGGGCGTCTATCTGATGAAGGCCGCCGACGGGACCGTGCTGTATGTGGGCAAGGCGCTCAACGTGCGCCACCGGGTCTCCAGCTATTTTCCTGCCTACCGGTCCGGCGGGCTGCCGGCCCGGCCCCAGCACCCGAAGACGCGGGCGATGATCGGACAGGTCACCGCGATCGAGGTGATCCCGACCGCGTCCGAGGCGGAGGCGCTGCTGTATGAGGCCTCGCTGATCAAGGAGCGCCAGCCCAAATATAATGTGGCGTTCCGCGACGACAAATCATACCCGGTCATCAAGGTGACGGTCCACGAACAATTCCCGCGGCTGTTTGTCGGCCGTGGGCCGCATGAGCCGGGCGTGAAGGAGATCGGGCCGTTCGCCGATGCGGCTCTGCTGCGGCAGGCCCTGGCGGCGATCCGCCGCGTCTTCCCGTTCCGCGCGTGCCGCACGCTGCCGAAGCGGGCGTGCCTGGATTACTACATGGGTCTCTGCGCCGCGCCGTGCGTGGGCAAGATCAGCCGCGACGACTACCGGGCGATGCTGGAGCGGGTGTTCCGCGTCCTGGAGGGGCAGAAGGCCCAGGTGCTTGAGGGGCTGACCCGGCAGATGGCGGCGGCCTCCGCGGCGCAGCGCTACGAGGAGGCCGCGCGGGTGCGGGACCAGATCGCCGCGCTGACCGAGCTGACGGTCCGGCCGAGGCGCTTTCTCCCGTCGGAGGCGCTGGACGACGTGCGGCGGCTCCTGCAGCTGCCGGCGCTGCCTCGGCGCATCGAGGGATTCGATGTCTCGAATATCCATGGCCGGTCGGCGGTCGGCTCGATGGTCACCTTCGTGGACGGCAAGCCGGACACATCCGGCTACCTCCGGTTTCAAATCAAGACGGTGGCGGGCATTGATGACTACGCGATGATGCGGGAGATCGTGCGCCGCCGGTACGGCGGGTGCGCAGGGGCCGGGGCCGGAGGGGTG
>JACQRF010000138.1 GCA_016206635.1 Candidatus Omnitrophota bacterium | reverse complement strand
GCGGCTGCGCAGTCGTTCTACGAGCTGCTGGGGAAGCTCCCTGACCGCTTGGGCGGGCGACAGTTCCGCCAGATCGCCGAGAGCGTCCGCGCCCTGCAGACCCAGGTCGGCCGGTCCGTGGTGGAGGGAGCGCAGCGCGTCGATCAATTCGGGCAGCAGGCCATGGACGCCCTGGCGGGCAAGGGCCGAGGCGCCGGAGCGCCCTTCCAGAGCGCCCTGGGCGAGGTCCGGCGATTCATCCAGGAATTCAAGCGGCTGCTCAGCCCCGGCGAGGGGGCCGGCATCGCCCGGGGGTTCCTCGCCTCCTTCCGGGAGACGTTCCAGTCGTTCGTCAAGGAGTCGCTGGACCTGGGCAAGTTCTTCGCCAACAGCTTCATCGGGTTCTTCCGCAACATGGAGGCCGGCATCGCCCGGTCCGTCGAGAACTTCATCCTGCACGGCGGCAAGTTCAAGAACTTCCTGAAGGACCTGGGCCGCAGCATCGTGCAGGCGTTCGTCTCGATGGTGTCGCAGCTGATCGCCCACCTCCTGGTGTGGATTCCGATACTGCTCCTGCTCAACGCCATCCCGGGCGGATCGTTCCTCCTGAGAGCCCTCGACATCTCCTCCGGGTTCATCGGCCCGACGATCTCCGCCGCGCGTTCGATCCCCCGGCAGCACCAGGGCGGCCTCGTCCAGCGGTTCCAGGCCGGCGGCGAGGTCCTGGCGATGCTCGAGCCCGGAGAGTTCGTGGTGAACCGCCGGGCCACGCAGCAGAACCGGGCGCTGCTGGAGGAGATCAACAGCGGGCGGGGGCTCCGCGAGCCCGCGAGCCCCGGGGTGGCAGTCGTCTTCAACATCAACGCCATCGACCCGCGCTCCGGGACCGAGTTTCTGCTGCGCCACAGCAAGACCATCGCCGACGCAGTGGGGCAAGAGATCTTGCGGAACAACCAGACGTACCGCCGGGTGAGCCGGCGGTTCGCGTGACATGGGGGCCGGCGACGTGTTCCCGCTGACCCCGGACTTCGTCTATGAGCCCGGCGACCGGTTCCGAACCCTCGTCTCCGAGTTTGAATCCGGCAAGGAGCAGCGCCGGGCCCTGTGGTCGGCGGGGCTGGCGCAGTTCCTCGTCCGCAAACGGTTCGTCAGCAGCGCTGACATCGCCGCGCTCCGGGCGTTCTTCAAAGCCCGCAAGGGGGCCTACGATTACTTCTGGTTCGACGACCCGTCCGATGACCAGGCGACCAACGAGGCGATCGGGATGGGCACCGGCGCTCAAACAGTGTTCACCCTGGCCAGGTACCCCGTCCAGGCGGCGGCCGGCGCCTTCACGATGCGGGTCAACGGGACGCCGGTCTCGGCGGCCCTCTCCAATGACAACGTGAACCTCCAGGCCAAGGTCACGTTCGCCGTCGCCCCGGCCAGCGGGGCGGCCGTCGCCGGCGACTACAAGTTCTACTACGTGGTGCGGTTCACGGACGACCTGCTCGTCCGGCAGCTGACGTCGTTCAACCTCCACGACGTGGAAACGAAGCTTCAGGAGGTCCGCCTCTGATGGCCTACGCCCTGCCGGCGGCGCTCGTCACGGAGAAAGGGAAGCCACAGGTCGAGGTGGCCGAGCTGTTCGACTTTATCCTGGACACGCAGACCCTCAAGTTCACCAGCTACACGAGGGACGTCAGCTTCTACGACCTGACCGGCGCCGCGGCGACCTACACGGCCATCCCGATCGCCCGCGAGGGAGCCGACACCAACCTCGACATGCGGGCCGACGCGATCCGCATCGCCGTCGACAACGTGACCAAGGCGATGTCGAGTTACATCGCCAACAACGAGTTCCGGGGCCGGCGGCTGGTCATCCGGCGGGTCTTCACGAACCTGCTCTCCGCCCCGACCTACTACCAGCCGGTGTTTGACGGCGTGATGGACCGGCCGCTCATCGGCAACACCCGGGCCCAGATCGAGGCGGTCAGCCGCCTCGGGTTCCTCGCGCGCCTGGGGCCGCGCCGGATGTACCAGCTCCGGTGCAACTGGCGCTTTGCCGTGGCCCCGCCGGACTCCGGCTGCGCCAACGGGATCGCGGCCGCGACCCTCAAGGACACACGGACGGCCCAGACGGTGGATTCGGGCTCGACCCCGACGGTGATCCAGGACGCAGCCCGCGCCGAGGCAGCCAACTACTGGAAGATCGGGATCGCCACCTTCACGGGCGGGACCGCGGCCAACGTGGGGCAGAAGCGGCGCGTCGTCGCCTCGGCCGTCGGCTCGTTCACCGTGGACGTGGCGTTGCCGGCCGCCCCCGCCGCCGGGGACGCCTACGACCTCGAGCGGGACTGCGACCTCTCCTTCGAGGACTGCCGGGATCGCTTCGCCAACACGCAAAACTTCGGGGGCTTCCCCTCGATCCCGATGGAGCTGGTCTACAAGGGATGAGCGGCCTACACGATCCGAATCGGCTGGTGGACCCACAGTTCCTCGGGATCCCGTACGTCCCGCGGGGCCGCGGGTTCGAGGGCTGCGACTGCATCGGCCTGGTCCTGCTCTGGTTCAGGGAGCATGGGTACGACCTTGGGCCAGCCGGCTCAGAACCCTACACCGAGGCCTGGAGCGACGAGGATCCCCAGCGGTACCTCAAGGCGCTCCTGGAGTACGGCGAGTTCGTGGATTTCCGGCAGGTGCAGCCCCGCGACGTCGTGATGATCCTCAACCACAGCGATGACCTCGACCAGGATGCCCGGCGCGTGGACTCGATCGGGGTCGTCATCGACCCTGGCCATTTCCTGGTAAGCACCCGCGAGTTCGGGTCGCGGGTCGGGATGTTCACGGTGCAGAACCTCCGGTACTTCGTCGGGGCGATCCGCCCCGCCTTCGATGCGCAGAAGCAGCTGGTCAAACCCCATGCCGCGTAGGCCCCACGAGCCGCCGCGCCTGGAGCAGTTCCTGGCGACCGGCCGCCCGGATCCCGAGGCGATCCACGGGCCCGCCATTCCCCTGATCATCGGCGCGGCGATCGGGGCGGCCGTCGGCGCGGGCGTCGGCGCCGTGGTGACCGGCATCACGGTGGCGACGGCCGCGGTCGTCGGGGCTTTGATCGGCGGCACCCTCGGGGCCTTCCTGGGCGGCGGCCTGCAACCGCCGAGCGTCGACGTGCCGACCTTCGGGGGCGAGGGGGAGACCGCCGAATCCCCTCGCTACTCGTTCGGCCCCCTCGATAACACCGTCTCCAACGAGATCCCGTTGCCGGCCATCTACGGCACCGTGCGCTACGGCGGCAACATCATCTGGCAGACCGATCCCGGCGAGACCATCAAGCAGATCGTGGCGATCGGCGAAGGGGAGATCGAGTCGATCACCAGCGTCCGGTTCAACGACCAGGACCCGGCCACCCTCTCCGGGGTGAGCTACGCCGTCTACACCGGCACCGCGGCGCAGGGGGTCGATGCCCGGGCGCCCGCGACCGGTCCCAACTCCGTGCCGTCGCTGCGGTACGTCGCCTACATCGCCTCGACGCTCACGGCCTCCGAGAAGCTCCAGGGCAAGGCAGTCATGACGGCCGACGTCAAGGGGTTGAAGGTGGAAACCTGGACCGGCACGGCGTGGACGACCACGCGGAGCTGGTCGGACAACCCCGCCGCCTGCCTCAGGGACTACCTGCTGGCCAAGCGCTACGGCGTGGGGCTGGACGCCTCGCTCCTCGACCACGCCTCGTTCGGGGCGGCCTACGACCATTGCAACGGGCTCGTGGACAACGGGGTCGGCGGCACGCACAAGCGCTACCAGCTGGACCTCGCCATCGACAGCCGGCGGCCCCACCTGGACATCCTGCGCGACATGCTGCTGGCGTGCAACGGGTACTTCGTCTTCTCCGGCGGCAAGATCAAACTCAGGCTTCTGGGCCTGAACGAGACGACCCAGCACGCCTTCATGGAAGACACCATCGTCAAGGACTCGCTGACCTACCGGCTGGCGCCGCAGGACGAGCGGCCCAACAAAGTTGTGGTCCGCTACGTGGACCCGGCGCAGAACTGGGCCAAGATCGATGTGATCGTCAACGACGCCATCGACCAGTCGCTGCGCGAGGCGCTCCTCCTGGAGAACGTCGTGCCCCTCGAGACGCAGGCGATCGGGGTCACCCGCCAGCCGCAGGCCCTGCGCCTGGCGACCCTGCTCCTCAACCAGTCCCGTTTCGAGGGGATCCTCGCCACCTGGCAGGGCGGCCACGACACGATCCACCTGGAGGTCGGCGACATCGTGACCTTGACCCACTCGACGCCGGGCTGGACGGCCAAGCCGTTCCGGATCATGCAGATCAGCGATGACCAGATCGGGGAGCGCACGTTCGTCGCCCGGGAGTTCAACAGCTCGCTCTACAACGACCAGGTCGACACCGGCATCCAGAACTTCTCGTACGGCACGCCCACCTCCCCGTTCGACGTCCCCGCCAGCGTGAGCGGCCTGACCCTCACCGAGGACGGGCTGCTCCAGAAGGACGGCGTGTTCGTGGACCGGATCCTGGCGCAGTGGACCGAGCCGCCGGATCCCGCGTTCGTCCGGGGCTACGAGATCTCCTGGAGCGAAGACGGCGGGGCGTCCAAAGTCCAAACGAGCGTCGAGCGCGGCACCAGCAAGGTCCTGCTGCCCGGGGCGAAGGTTGGCAGCGCCTACGTCGTGAAGGTCGTCACGATCTCGGCCGCCGGGATGCGCTCCGCGGGCGTCACTGCCGCCATCACCACGGTCGGCAAGAATACGTTCCCGTCCGACGTCACCGGCTTCGCCGTCGCCTTCGCCAACGACCACATCCACTTCAGCTGGATCGAGCCCCCCGATGCCGACATCTGGGGCTACGAGATCCGGGAGGGCTCCTCCTGGAACGTCGGGGTCGTCATCGCCACGAAGATCGCCACGACCAGCTACGACCTGTTCGCTTTCTCGGCCGGCACCAAGACCTACTGGATCAAAGCGATCGATACCGCCGGGAACTACTCGCAGACCGCCGCGAGCGCGTCGCTGACCATCACTGCGGTCCCGGCTGCCAACGTCGTGCTGACGTACAACGAGTTCGCCGAGGGGGCCGGCGGCGCGCTCAGCGGCGAAGCGATGGTCAAGTACACCACGTCCTACAGCAGCGCGTACTATCGCCAGGCCCTCGGTCTCAGGAGCGCCACCCGGTGGGCCACCAAAACCGGCACGTGGGCCCAGGCCCAAAGCGCTGGGGACAAACTCAACACGCCCATCGCTTCCCTGGCCGGCGCCTATCTCTCGCGGGTCATCGACATCGGAGCGGTGATGAACATCCAGGTCACCGTGAACCTGAAGGTGGCCAATGTCGCGGGCGGGTCGTTGCTCATCGAGATCCGGACCTCCAACGATAACATGGCCTGGAGCGCGTACCAGAACTTCTCGCCCGGGCAGTACAGCGGCCGGTACTTCCAGTTCCGCCTGACCTTCTCCACCACCAACAGCAGCTACGACGTGGAGATCTACGATTTCGAGGCGGTCTTCGACGCCGACGACCTGATCCAGTCCGGAGCCGGAGTGAGCGTCCCGGCAGGCGGGGCCACGGTGGCGTTCCCGGTGGCGTTCAACGCGAGCCCGGGCCTGATCGCCATCGTCGTGGCCTCGGTCGGCAGTTCCTTAATCCCGGAGATCGTCAGCGGCAGCAAGACCAAGACATCCTTCCAGGTGAAGCTCAAGGATCCGTCCACCCTGACCTACGTGACTGGCACGGTGGACTGGTACGCAAAGGGGTACTGACCCATGGCCAAAGCGACCTTCCCGGCGCAGTCCCAGACGGTGGCGGAGACGGCGAAGCCCGCCGACGCCGACGGCTTTGTCGCCAGCGACCACCGCAACGTCGGCAGCGCCCTTTTCCAGGGGGACGTCGCGGTCCTGCGGCCTCGCGCCAAGTCGCCGGCTGGCATGGCCATCAACGTGGCAGCCGCCACCGTCGAGAGCTTCTTCCGGCAGGTCTACTACAACAGCGCCCAGTCCGCGTTCGCTGGTGGCGACTCGCCGACGTTCACGGCACCAACAACCAACCCGCGCATTGACCTGCTGTACCTGAATTCGTCAGGCACCCTGGCCATTCAGCAGGGGACCGAGGCCGCCTCGCCGGTGCCGCCGACCTACCCGAACCTCGCCGGCAACCTCCCCCTCTGCGAGGTGTACCTGAAGGTCGGGATGACCAAGATCATCAACTTCGAGGATAGCGGAGCCAACCCGGCCGAGGGCTACCTCTACCGGGATGTGCGCCCGTGGATGTCAGCGGGGAGTGGCGGCGGACCCCACGAGGCCACGCACGCGACCGGCGGGTCGGACGCGTTCACCGCGACCGATCTTCTGGAGGCCATCGTCAAGCGGCTGCGGGAGTCCGGTGGGACGACGCTGCTCTTAGGCGCTGTCGCCGATGGCCAGCTCCTCAAGCGCAGCGGCACAAGCGTGGTGGGGGCCTCGGTCAGCAGCGTCTTGGAGCTGATCGCCCGGCAGACCGGCTCGATCGTGACGACCATCAGCTTCACCGGGTTGAACGGTGACGCCGACGACGTCTACATGGTGGTCATCGAGGGGGAGGTCAGGGACGCCGGCGACACGAAGGTCCGGCTCAACGGCCGGACGGCCGGCGAGAACTGGCGGTACGACGGACATGGCACCATCGTCCCCTCCAACAGCGGGACGGACGCTGTCCTGGGGTTCGGGCATAATCAGGGATCCGGCCGGTATGATCTCCACGTCGAGGCCTGGATCTCCGCCCAGGGGGAGCTGTACACCAACTCGGATGCCGGGGACAAGATGTTCCGCATGGCCACGCTGCTGGGCGGGTTCGTACGCAAGAGCGGGTTCAGCAGTCTCTTCCACCTGACAGGGATGGGGCAGTTCCGGGCCAATGCGGACAACATTACCCAGCTCGACGTGGTGTTCCCGACCAACGGGTTCACCGGGATCGTCACACTGTATCGGCTCAAGCAAGCATGAGGAAAGCCATGATGGACGATCCGTATAAGGGAACGCCGCTGGAGGTTGAAGAGACCATCGCGGAGACCGACCAGTGGGGGACATGGACGTGCCACCGCCAGCGGAACGGGATTTGCCGCCGCGTCCTGGAGGCGCCATCGCCGGCCTGGATGGATCGGGAGGCCGCGCTGAATCAGGCGAACCGGGACCTCCCGGAGAATCGCCGCCGCCGGCACCTCAAGGAGTCGGTCGTCACCAGACTCCGGGCCGCCGGCTGGACGGACGATGAAATCAGAGTCGTGCATCCCTCCTTGTCGGAGGTCCTGCCGGAGGAACCGGCCATGGAGCCGGCCCCATGAGCGAGTACGCGCTGGGGTGGCTGAGCACGGCCAAGTGGCTGCTGGTCGCCAGCTTCGCCACTTGCTACTGGCTGGGCGGCCGCCGATACAAGGTACTGCGCCGATTCGTCGGCGGCGGCCTGCTCGGGATCGGGCTTAACGTCCTGGCCGCCGTCCAAGGCGGCTGGACCGCCTGGCATCTCCTGTTGGTCCCCGCCTACGTCGCGGCCCTGCACTTGGGCTACGGCGGCGACACCACCGGGGAGAAGCTCTGGCGGCGGGCGCTCTATGGCGTAGGGC
>JACQRF010000160.1 GCA_016206635.1 Candidatus Omnitrophota bacterium | reverse complement strand
CTGCGGGACTACATGGCCCGCGCCGTGCAGGCCTCCCCCGAGCACCCGATCCTCGTGGACAAGTTCCTCGAGGACGCCATCGAGGTGGACGTGGACTGCCTCGCCGACGGGCGCCAGGCGGTCATCGGCGGGATCCTCGAGCACGTGGAGGAGGCCGGCGTCCACTCCGGCGACGCGGCGATGGTGATGCCCCCGCACACGCTGTCGGCGGCCGTCCTCGCGGAGATCCGCGAGGCGACCCACCAGATGGCCACAGAGCTCGGCGTCGTCGGGCTGATGAACGTCCAGTTCGCGGTGAAGGGCAAGACCGTCTACGTGCTGGAGGTCAATCCGCGCGCCTCGCGGACTGTCCCGTTCGTCTCGAAGGCGATCGGCGTGCCGCTGGCCAAGCTGGCGGCGCAGGTGATGGCCGGGCGGACGCTCGAGTCGCTCGGCTTCACGCAGGAGATCATCCCGCCGCACATCGCCGTCAAGGAGTCCGTGTTCCCGTTTGCCCGGTTCTTCGGCGTGGACATCATCCTTGGCCCGGAGATGAAATCCACCGGCGAGGTGATGGGCCTCGACGCCGATTTCGGCGCCGCGTTTGCCAAGTCGCAGATCGCGGCCTACCAGCGGCTCCCGACCGAGGGAACGGTGTTCCTGAGCGTCAAGGACAAGGACAAGCGGGCCGCGGCGCCGGTCGCCCGCCGGCTGATTGAACTCGGCTTCTCGATCATCGCCACCCACGGGACGGCGGAGCAACTGCGGCGCGAGAGATTGCCGGTGGCGGAGATCCACAAGATCCACGAAGGGCGGCCCAACGTGCTGGATCTGATCCGTGACGGGCGGGTGCACCTGATCATCAACACCCCGTCGGGCAAGGCCACCCGAGGCGACGAGACGCCCATTCGCTCCCTCGCGGTGGCCAAGGGGATCCCCTGCATCACGACGATGCCGGGGGCGCAGGCCAGCGTCAGCGGCATTGAAGCCCTGCGCCGCGGCCCGCTGCCGGTCCGCTCGCTCCAAGAGTGGCACGAACAACTCCGCGCCGCCCCCGCGAAACGCTAATGGTCGCCGAGGCGTTGCCGCGCGGCATGGTCCAGCGCCGCGCCCGCGTCGTGACCCACCGCCGGATCGCCCGCGACCACTACCTGCTCTCGCTGGCCTGCCCGCCGATCGCCCGCGCCGCGCGCCCCGGCCAGTTCCTCCATCTCCAGTGCGTTCCGCAGCCGCGACTGGGGCGCTGGGAAAAGGGACTGTCCCCTTGTGCCTGCCTGTCCGGCAGGCAGGGGGCTGTCCCTTTTCCCTTGTTGCGCCGCCCGTTCAGTCTCTACGACGTGGATCTTCGCCGCGGCGCCTGCGACCTTATCTATAAGGTGGTCGGCCTCGGCACCGAGACCCTACGGGAGGCGGCGGTCGGGGAGACGCTCGACGTGCTCGGCCCTCTCGGCACCACCTTCACCGCCGACGACACAGTGACGCGCGCCTTGTTGGTGGGCGGCGGCGTCGGCATCCCGCCGCTGTACTATTGGGCGAAGGCCCTCGTCGCGCGCGGGATCGCCGTCGAGGCCTACCTCGGCGTGCAGACGAAGGACTACCTCATCTGCGATAAGGCCTTCCGGGCGCTCGGCGTCCCGGTCCACGTCGCCACCGATGACGGCAGCGCCGGCTTCAAGGGATTCGTGACGGCGCTCGTCGAGGACGCGTTCCGCCGGCACGCCCCGGAGGCCGGCACCGCGCTCTCCATTTGCGGCCCGACCCCGATGATGCAGGCGGCCGCCGCGCTCGCCGCCCGCTGGCACGTGCCGGCGCAGGTGTCGCTGGAGGAGCGGATGGGCTGCGCCCTCGGCGTCTGCATGGGCTGCATCGTCGAGATCGCCGGCCCCCACGCCACCGCCCACAAGCGGTTCCAGCGCGTCTGCACCGAAGGCCCGGTCTTCGACGCGGACGCGGTCGTCTGGAGGGCCCACGGATGACCCCTCAGGAATTGGTGGAACGCCTGCAGTGGCGGTACGCCACGAAACTGTTCGATCCGACGAAGAAGATTCCTGACGCGACGTGGCAGGCGCTCGAGCAGGCGCTGGTGCTCAGCCCCTCGTCGTACGGCCTCCAGCCCTGGAAGTTCCTCGTCCTCACCGACCCAACCCTGCGCGCCACGCTCCGGACCCACTCCTGGAACCAGGCGCAGGTCACCGACTGCTCGCACTTCGTCGTCTTCCTTGGGAAACGGATGATCGAAGGCGCGGACGTCGAGCGCTGGGTGAGCCGCATCGCCGAGGTGCGCGGTACCCCCGCGGCCTCGCTGACCCCTTATCGCGACGTCATGGTTGGAGACCTGGTGCAGGGGCCCCGCCGCGCCATCGTCGAGGAATGGGCGGCCCGTCAGGTCTACATCGCGCTGGGGACCCTCATGATGGCCGCCGCAATGCTCGAGGTGGACGCCTGCCCGATGGAAGGGATCGAGCCGCCGAAGTACGACGAGGTGCTGAGGATCACCGGCTCGCTGTGGCGGACGCTGGTGGCCTGCGCCGTCGGCTATCGCGCCCCGACCGATAAGTACGCGACCCTGCCGAAAGTCCGCTACGCCCCGGCGGAGGTGGTGGAGCACCGGAGCGCTCCGTGAGCCCGGCACGCTTGGAAATGACCAACGGCTTGACAAAACAACCCCCGCTCGTAATATACCAAATATGGTATAATTGGGGGTGAAGGATGCTCAAGCGGTTGGAGTTCGTCGGGTCATCCAAGGACGACCTGAGCGGATTTCCCGAGGCCGTGAAGCTGGATATCGGATTCGCGCTGTTTGAGATCCAGCAGGGCCGAACGCCGTTGTCCACGAAGCCGCTGAGAGGGTTTGGCGGCGCTGGCGTTTTGGAGATCATCGAGGACGCCGCCGAAGGCACTTATCGGGCGGTGTGCACCGTGCGCTTTGAGCGCGCGGTCTACGTCCTGCACTGTTTTCAGAAGAAGTCGAGGCATGGGATCGAGACCCCGCAGCGGGACATCGAGCTGATTCGGTGGCGCCTGGCGGCCGCCGAGCGGGATTATCGGGCCCGGAATTCGTGAGGGGCAAAATGATGGACACCAACGAAAAAATTCACACAAGCCGTGGCAACGTGTTTGAAGATCTTGGGGTCGCCTACCCAGAGCGGGTGATGGCTCGCGCCAAGGTCATGTCTCGCATTTCTGAGATACTGACGGACAGACAGCTGACGCAGAAAGAAGCTTCTCGCATCCTAGGGATTCCTCAGTCAAAGGTTTCTTGTCTGATGAATGGCAAGTTAAGCATGTTTTCGCTAGATCACCTCTTCGAATTACTGAATGCATTAGATAGAGACGTGGAAATTATCATCAAACCAAAGACAAAAGCAGAGAAATTTGCTACAACCCAGGTCTTGCTATCGGCCGTGGCATGAATAGATGCGTCCCGAAATGGAGCGATCTCATGAAAACGGCGACCCCCGGGAACGGACGGGCTAGAATAGACCCAGTTCCCGTACACCTCGGTCAAGAGGAGGGTCGCCAATGCCGTATTATGCCGGACTGGATTTGCACAAGTCAATGAGCGTCCTCGTGG
>JACQRF010000137.1 GCA_016206635.1 Candidatus Omnitrophota bacterium | reverse complement strand
GGCGAGAACCGCGCCACCTATTACCGGCACCTGAACGCGGTGCTCGACCATCGGCCGCAGATCACGATGGACGACGGCGCGGACCTCGTCTCGCTCCTGCATTCCGCGCGCCGGTCCCAGGCGGGCCGGGTCGTCGGCTCGACGGAGGAAACCACCACTGGCGTGATCCGCCTGCGCTCGCTCGAGTCGCAGCGCAAACTGTTGTTCCCGGTGCTGGCGGTCAACGACTCCGCGACCAAGCACCTCTTCGACAACCGCTACGGCACCGGCCAGTCCACCCTCGACGGGATTTTGCGGGCCACGAACATCCTGCTCGCCGGCGCCACCGTCGTCGTCTCCGGCTACGGCTGGTGCGGCCGCGGCGTGGCGACCCGCGCGCGCGGGGCCGGGGCCAATGTCATCGTCTGCGAGGTGAATCCGGTGCGGGCGCTCGAGGCGGTGATGGACGGCTACCGCGTGATGCCGATCCTCAAGGCCGCGCCGCTCGGCGACCTGTTCGTCACCGTGACCGGCGACGTCAATGTCATCGCCCGCGCCGCGTTCGCGCGGATGAAGGACGGGGCGATCGTCGCCAACAGCGGCCACTTCAACGTGGAGCTGGATCTGGCATCCCTGCGGCGGATGGCCAAGTCCGTAAGACCCCTGCGCCCCGACGTGGAAGAGTACCAGCTCCCCGGCGGCCGGCGGATCGTGGTGCTGGCGCAGGGCCGCTTGGTCAACTTGAGCTGCGCGGAGGGCCACCCGGCCGCGGTCATGGACATGAGTTTCGCGAACCAGGCGCTGGCCGCCGAGTGGCTCTGGGCGCGCCGCGCCCGGCTGGCGCCCAAGGTCTACACCTTGCCGGAGGCGCTCGACACGCAGATCGCCCGCCTCAAGCTCCGATCGCTGGGCGTGGCCACCGACCGCCTCACCCCCGAGCAGCGCCGCTACCTCGCCAGTTGGGAAGTCGGCACCTGATCTGTTAATCAAAACATAGCTTCACAATCTGCTTGCCGGAGCCGGCGCGGCTGTGTACACTGCCCCCATGCCCCCTTGCCGATGGCCCCATCACCTGCTGGCGGCCGCCCTCGCCGTCGCGATCTCTCCCACGCCCGCGTGGGCCCTGCGCCAATCCCAAGAAACCGAGCGATCCAACGCTCTCGCCACGGCGCTGACCGTTCCCCCGGGCCCGCGGGCCGGGATGGAAGAAGCCGAGGCCTCCGAGACCCCCGCGCCACTCCAACAACTTGCCGAGGCGCTGAAGGCGCATGGCATCACCGGCATGCGATGGGATATCGATGTGCCCCAGGATCCCGCCCTGCTGAATCAGGTCGCACGCTGGTTACAAGCGCCCGCGACCCCTATGGAGCAAGCGGTCGAGCGGATTCGCCAACGCTACGCAGTACCGCTGGGGTGGGGGGTGGAACTTTGGCCGACAGAGAATCCCAATGAAGTGTTCGTCGGAGTGCCCCCTGCCGGGGGGGATCAGCATTGGGTTGATTTCGCGTCCGGGTCATCCAACAACTGGATGGAGGATTTTCTCCACCGAGTGCGCGAGGCCCAAGCGACGAAAATCTGGGTGAATGCCAAGGGGGCGTTCTACCAGAATACGAACACCGACCGCGGTCAATTCCATCAGATGATGCCGCCGGACGGGCTCCGGCAATTCCTCGAAGATCGGGACCTCGAACTCTCCTTGCTGATCCAGCATGACGATCGCGAGGCGTGGAATGACATGCGCTGGCTGTTCGATCCGCGCACGGCGCGCCGGAACGTCCCACTGCATGTCGCGGTCCTCATGAGCCCGGACGGGCCGCGGATACGGCCCTTCCGCCCCCAGGGGCGGCTGGACCATCTCCAGGCCTATTGGACTCGGCCGCCGAATAGCCGGCTGCCGGCGCAGTTGACCATCCTCTCCACCAACTATCGCGTGATGGCGCCGACGTTTCTTCGAGCAGTCCCCGCGATCCGATTGGATTGGGAAGGTCCTTCCGGCGCGAGACGATATGCGGTCAATCTGCGGGAGTTTCCTCGGCGACATCCGGCCCGCCAACTGATTGAGCTCTTGGCCGCGCGCCACACAGGGCATGTCGGCATTCTGGGCGGCGGGACCCTCTCGTTATTGACCGGGGCGGGCACGGACGATCTGGATTTGGTGCCGCTCGACGATACGGAACAGGCGCAGGGGTACGAAGGCATTGGAGAAGACAGCGAAGAATGGGTCCGGTTCCTGGCGGCCCTCACGCCGGTCGTCACCATGCTGCGTCGAGATGAGCTCATCACGCAAGCCGATGTCCAGGCGTCTTTGCGCGCGCTCGTGCAGGGCCAGCTTCGCTTTGAGCAGATCCCCGTCGCGACGCGGGGCATGTTTATGGTGGCTGAGACCGGGGCGCCTCGACAGGCCAATCTGTTGCCAGCCCGCTTGACGGTAGAAACCCTCTTGTTGCGCCCGAACGTGGGGCACCGTGATACCGCCTGGTTGTACGACCCGTACGGCGGCGTGGAAGACCTGCTGGCCCAGCGGCCGAGGATTGTGGGGCACCACGAACTGTTCTCGCGGGGCGATTTCGCCCATCGAGGCATGCAGGCGCCGATCCATCGGCTCTTTCAGATTCTTCGTCGGGTGGTGAGCCATCGGTTGAATGTTGATTGGACGCCAAGCCGGTCCGACGAGGCCCTGATCCCGCTGGTCCATGACACGTTGGTCACGTGGCGTTCATGGCTGGAGGCGCATCCACCGGGCCCGGCGGATATCGACACGGTGCGCGCCGAGCTGGAATATTTCTTTCGACACGTCGCGCCAATGGCCTCAGAAGCGGAGCGTTTGTTGGAGGAGTTCGGGTTGCTCGAGGAGGCCAATGGCGCGCGCCGGACCGGTCCGCCGCCATTGTTGTGGGAGTGGTTTCGCCTCACGCGATCCGAGGTGGAGCGCATCATCGAGCGTGTGGCGAATGGCCCCGTCGCGCCGGTCATGGCGGAACGTCAACGCCCGACGGACGTGCTGGGCCGGTTGGACGAACAATTGTCGAAACTCCTCCATCCGACCGAGGTGCAGTGGCTCCGTGAGTTGTACCCGCGATATCAGCAGGAGCGCCGATTGGTCGGCCCGGTGTTTCACACCCGCGAGGCCTATCCGGGCCGGACCTTTCTGGTCGCCCTCTTTCCGTACAACGCCCCGGAGCGCGGCCCGGTGCTCCGTGTCTTTATTCCGCACGCGCTGCATCAGTATTATCTGGGGCATCGGCGGGGCTCGTTGCTGCCGGAAGATATCTACGCCCCCAGTTTTCACGAATCGGACGCGCTGCCGGATGCCGCGGTCGTGATGCTCCGCTTGGACGATCATCAGTTAAAACCGCCAGGGGGTGCAGGTCCGGTGTCCGACGAAGATCGGCAATTTGTCAGCACGGCGTTCCAATCGGCGATCGCGAACTATCTTCAGCCGTCGGGCCCAGCGGCGCCTCCTCCCCAATCGGCCGGATTGGAGGAGGGTGGCGGGCGCGTGGTGGGACGGCTGCAGGATCGGCTCGGCCCGGGCAAGGCCCATGCCGGCGCCGTCGTGATCCTCCCGCCGGAATCGTTGGCGGCCCCCGATGAGTGGTTTCCCACCATCCATGTCTATGCGATGGCGGCCAATGGGGCGCCTTCCGATCCCGCCCGTCAGTGGGATTGGGAGGAGGCGGTGAAGGAGCTGGTGGCCGCCCGCCCAGATTTCGCTGTGGAAGGGCATCCGGGGTTCGGCGCGCCGGCGACGCCGGCCCTGCTCATTCGGCAAACCGGCACCGTCTGGACCACGCCGTTTCCAGGGCCGATCCTGGTGGTGGAGACGCTGGAGGCGCTGACGCGATACACCGCCGACGATCTCCGCCGCCTGGCGCTGACCGATGCCTTGAAGGGGCTGGACGTCAAGGCGCTCGTCGTCTTCACCGACGAAGACCAGCGCCGCCGCCTCGCCGCCTTCCTCTAGGAGGCCGGCCGCTACCCCAACCGCCGGCGCAGGAGGCGGATGCCGAGCCCGCCGAACAGGAGATTCGCCCCCCAGGCGGCGAGGACCGGCGGCAGCCCGCCCCCCTTCCCGACGGCGACGCACACCGCCTGCACGCCGTAGAAGGCGACCGCCGCCCCGAGGGCCAGCCCCATCCCCAGCAGCGTCCCCCCGCGCGTGGCATTCACCGCCAGCGGCGCGGCGAACAACACGACCACCACGCTGGCGAACGGGAACGCCAGCTTCGTATGCAGCTCCACCCGGAGCTTGCGGGTCGCCTCCGAGCCGTGGCCGCCCAGCCGCTGGATGTGCGCCGCCATCTCGTGGTATGACATCGCCTGCGTCTGCCGCTCCGCGCGGACCAGGCCGTCGGGGGATTGCGCCAGCGGGATGATCTTGCGGTCGTACGTGACCGCCTTGCCGAAGATCCGCCCCTGCGCGTCGAAGCGAATCACCGTGCAGTGGGAGAACCGCCAGCCGGCGGGCGTCCACTCGGCGCGCGCCGCGGAGATTTTCCGGCGCAGCTTCAGATCCTGGCCGTGCTCCAGGATGACGACGTCCTCCAACGTCTTCGTCTCCGGGCTGAAGACCCGCGCGTAGATCAACGTGTGCCCGCTGTCCCCGAACACCGCCAGCGAGCGCGGCACCCGCTGCGACTCCGGTTTGGCCAGCTCCGCGGCCCGGTCGAGGTATTGATCCCAGAGGGCGTGGACCGTCGCGGAGGCCTGCGGCATCAGCCGCTCGTTGACCAGCAAGACTCCCCCGCTCATCAACAGCCCGGCGCACAAGAGCGGCCGCATGATCGCCCACGGGCTGACGCCGGAGGCCCGCATGGCGATGAGCTCCTGGTGGCGGTTGAGGTTGCCGACGGTGTAGAGGACGGACATCAGGATGGCGAACGGGGCCACCTGGACGAAGATCATCGGCAGCATCGCCCCGTAGTAGTACGCGATCACCAGCGCCGGCACGTGCAGCCGCAGGAATTCCTCGAGATGCCCGAACAGGTCAATGACCAGGTACAGCAGCAGGAAGAGCGCCAGGCACCACCAGAGCGGGCCGGCCAGCCGGCGGACCGCGTAGCGATCCAGCAGTCGCATTACCGCCGCCCCGCGCGGTGGAGCAGCAGCAGGCCGACGGCGACCGTCAGGAGATTCGGCAGCCACAGCACCGGCCCGGCCGGCGCGAGCCCCTGACCGGCCAGCGATTGCGCCCCCAGCAGCAGCAGGTAGTAGACCAGGATCAGCGCCAGCGAGAGGGCGTAGCCGATGGATCGTTCCGCCCGGCGGGTGCGGATCGCCAACGGCATGCCGATGAGGACGAAGGCCAACCCCGAGCCCGCCGTCGCCATCCGCCGATGCGCCTCGGTGGCCAGCGGCGACGGGTCAATGCCTTGCGCGGCGAGCTCGCGGATCTCGCCCCGCAGTTCGCGGTAGGTCATATCTTTCGGTTTCTTCCGGAGGTTGGACGGATCGCGCCCGGTGTCCAGGCTCAGCGTCATCGTATAGCTGGCGAACTCCAGCTTGTAGAAGCGGGCCGGGTCGCGCGGGTCCGGCTCATCCGACGTCCCTTGGTACAGCCGGAACTGGACCTGCTTGGTATCCGGCATCGGGAGGAACTCCCCCCGCTCGGCGAGGATCGTCCGGGTCGGCCGCCCCTCCATCGGCTCGTAGATCCGGATCTTCGCCAGGTGATTGCCGTCCATCTGGTAGACGAACAGGACGTACGGTCTGAATTCCTTGACGAAGACGCCCGGCTCCAGGTACGCCGCCGGGTTGCGGATCCCGATCTGCTCGAGCACCTTGCGCGTCGCGAAGCGGCTGGTCGGCACGAGATGGTCATTGACGAACACCAAGAGCAGCGACGCCACGACGCCGGCGGCCGCCACCGGGACCGCCAGCGACCACAGGCTCACGCCGGAGGCCTGCATCGCCGTGATCTCCTGGTCGCTGGAGAGCCGGCCGAAGGCCAGCAGCGTCCCGGTCAAGATCGCCATCGGCACCGTGTGCGACAGCAGCGACGGGATCAGCAGGCTGAAGAGCCGCAGCACGTCCCACAGCGGGACCCCTTTATTCACTAGCAGGTCGGCCAGCTTCACGAGGTTGCCGGTGACCAGGACGAATGTGAAGATCGCGAAGGCCATCAGGCACGGGCCCAACAGCTCGCGGAGGATGTACCGGCGCAGGAGGCTCATGGGTTACCCGTGCGCGAAGGCGAGGACGCCGACCTCAACGGCCCCGGCGCGCCGCAGCGCGCGGGCGCAGGCCCGGGCGGTCGCGCCGGTCGTCACGACATCATCCACCAGCAGCACCCGGCGACCGCGCACCCCCTCCGGCCGCGCCACCGCGAAGGCCCCCGCCATGTTCCGCCGCCGTCGCCGTACGTCCAGCGACGATTGCGGCGCCGTGGCGCGCCGCCGGATCAGCGCGTCGGCGCGCACCGGCCGGCCGAGCGCGCGCCCGATCGGCGCGGCGAGCGCCGCGGCCTGGTTGAGGCCGCGCGCCCGGGCGCGGACCGCGTGCAGCGGCACCGGGATGACCACCTCGCACGCGAACGCGGGCGCCAGCCGCGCCGCGGCCAACATGCGGTCCGCCATCGGGTGGACGAGCTCCAGCCGCCCGTGGTATTTCAGCCGCCAGACGCACGCCCTGGCCGCGCCCTCATAGCAGTAGGCGGCGCGCCCCCACGCCAGCGGCGGCGCCGCGTCTCGGCACACCGCGCAGCGCGTGACCTCCCGCCCGGTCCCCGCCAGCGCGCGGCCGCAGCCGACGCACCACGGCGGCGCGGGCCTCGGCAGCCGCTGGCGGCAGGTGGGGCAGAGGGGATCGTCCCCCGGCGTCCGGCAGAGCGCGCAGTGCGGGGGGAAGACCAGACTGACGAGGCCGGCGATCACGTCATGAACGTGGCGCGTGGCATCAAATTGCATCGGGGCATTATATCACCAGCCCCCGGAACGGTGGGTCATCCCCAGCTTGACCTGTTGCTTGACCCTCTGGCGCCGCCCACCTATAATGATCCCAGCGTGCCCAACGCCTGGGAGACCCAGCTCCTCCTCGCCATGCACCGTCAGTGGCAGCACCCGTTCCTCCACGCGTGGATGGCGCGTGTGACGTGGCTCGGCGATCCCCGGCTGGTGGGCCTCGCCCTGCTCCTCGGTCTCTGGTGGGGCCGGCGCCGCCGAGACGTGGTGGCGGCCGGCCTTGGGGCGCTCGCGGCGCTGCCGCTCGTGGAGGTGCTGAAGGAGATCGTGCATCGGCCCCGGCCGGTGGAGGTCGTGCCCCATCTGGCGCCCGCGACCGGCTGGTCATTTCCGTCGGGCCATGCGGCCGCCGCGTTCGCGCTGGCCGCCTTTTTGAGCGTGGGGTGGCCCCGCTGGCGGGGGGCCTGGTGGACGCTGGCCGCGTTGGTCGCCTGGTCCCGGGTGGCGTTGGGCGTCCACTATCCCAGCGATTGTCTGGCCGGCGCGGTGATCGGGGTCGGCATGGTCTTTGGCGCCGTGGGCCTCTGCAGGACGCGGGACGGGACACGGTGAGAGACGACACACGGTGATCAAGAGGAGGATCGCATGCGAAGGACAGCGTGGTGGGCAGTCATGGCGGCAGTGGTCATGAGCGGGGGGACGATGGCATGGTCGGCGGATGAGACGGCAGCACCCGCCACGGCGGCGGTGGCCGACTCCACCCCGGCGGCCCCAGCGGCGCCCGTGGCCCCCCCGGCCGCGCCCGATCTCAAGCCGATCGTGATCAAGTTTTCCGGGGAAGTGGTGCAGGTGAACCAGCAGGATGCGGAGCATCCCAGCGTGACCGTCCGCGATCGCTACGGTGTCACGAAAGAGATGACGGCGGAGGCCAAGGCGGTCGAGTCGCTGAAGACCGGCGACCAGGCGACCGTGGAATACACCTACGACGTGGCCACCGGGAAGCGTCACGTCCAGGCCGTCAGCGTCACGCAGACCCCCGCGGCGCCCGCCGCCACCCAGTAAGGCGCTTGAGTGCCCCGGCCACCGGTCGTCGGCCCGGCGGGCGGTTCGGATCCCGCCGCCGGCTGCCCAGGCGAGGGGGGAGGGGTCGTCACGCGCCCGCGTCCATTGCGGGCCGGGCAGGTGGTGTCGGTCGAGATTGAGAAACTGGCCCTGCTGGGCCGCGGTCTCGCCCGGCATGACGGGATGACGGTGTTTGTCCGAGACGCCCTCCCCGGCGACCGGGCGCAGATCTGTATCACGAAAGTCAAGCCGCGCTACGCGGAGGCCCGCCTCGTCCAGCTGGAGCGCCCCTCGCCGCATCGGATCACCCCCTCCTGCCGGCACTTCGGCGCGTGCGGCGGGTGCGATCTCCAGCATGTGGCATACGCCACCCAGGTGGCGTGGAAGCGCGCGCAGCTCGTGGAAACCCTCCAGCATCTCGGCGGCCTCACCGCGCTCCCGCCGGTGGCCGTCCATCCGATGACGGACCCGTGGCACTACCGCAACAAAATGGAGTTTTCATTCGGCGAGGTGGCCGGCGGGCGGATCGTGATGGGGTTGCACCAGCGCGGATCCTTCCAGCAGATCGTCAAGCTCGAGCATTGTTGGATCGCCCCAGCGTTAGCCAGCGACGTCTTGCAGCAGGTGGAAGACGCCGCCAATGCCTCCGGGCTGCCGGCCTACCACCCGCGGCGGCATGACGGGTTCTGGCGGTACATGGTGATTCGGGTGGCGCAGGCCTCCGGCCAGGCGCACGTCTTGCTCGTCACGAATGAGGGAGACCGCGACGCCGTCCTGCGCGTGGCGCAGGCGGTGACCCGCGCCGTGCCGCGGGTGGCGACCGTGCTGTGGGGCGTCTCGACGCGGGTGTCCGATGTGGCGCACCCGGAGCGCACGGAGGCGTTGATCGGCCGCGAGGTGGCCGACGAGCGGATCGGCCCGCTTACGGTGCAGGTGCGGCCGATGAATTTCGTGCAGCCGAATCTCACCCAGGCGGAACGGCTCTACGAAGAGTTGCTGGCGGCCGCCGCGCTCACCGGCCGCGAGGTGGTGTACGATCTGTATTGCGGGATTGGGGTGATCGCCCTGTTGACCGCCCCGCGCGCCCAGCGGGTCTACGGCGTCGAGAGCGACCCCGAGAACATCGCGCTGGCGTCGTCGAACGCGGCGCGCCACGGGGTCGCCAACGCCACCTTCATCTGCGGCAAAGTGGAAGAGCTGCTCTTGCAGCGGGGCCTGTTCCGGCTGGGCCCGCCGCCCGACCTGGTCATCGTGGACCCGCCGCGCGTCGGGCTCCACCCCGACGCGATCGGCCCGCTGCTGCAGGCGCAGCCGCCGCGGCTGTTCTACCTCTCCTGCAACCCGGCCTCGCTGGCCCGCGACCTCAAGCTCTTGCTCGACCGGGAGCCGCGCTTTCGCCTGACCCGGCTCTCGCTCTACGATTTCTTCCCCCAGACCGGCCACATGGAAGTCTTCGCCGCCCTCGAGCGCTCGGTTTGACACGGGTTGACGCCAGCGGGTACAATTGAGTGAGATCATCCGAGGAGCCATCCATGGCGTCGCGCAATCACGCGTCCGGCAAAGAGGCCCGCATCTTCTCGCTCGTCCTCATCCCGCTGCTCGGGCAGTACGTCGTGACCCTTGAGGAGGTGGGCGGCCAGCGCCTGATCCCGATCTGGATCGGCCTCAGCGAAGGCAACGCCATCAGCCTGAGGCTCCAGGGGGAACAGCTCCCGCGCCCGATGACCCACGATCTGATGGCGACCGCCCTCAAGGCGCTGGGCGCCACCGTGGACCGGATCGTCATCGTGGATCTGAAGGACGGGACGTACTACGCGACGATCGAGCTCACGGCCGACGGCGCGTCGCACCGCCTGGACGCGCGGCCCTCCGACGCCATGGCGCTGGCCGTCCGGCTGAACGCCCCGATCTTCATTGATGAGAAAGTGTGGAAGAAGTGCCCGGTGATCATGAAGCCGATCACCGACACCGAGGTGGAGAAATTCAAGCGGGAGCTCCAGTCCATGACGCCCGAGGATTTCTTCAAAGGCTTGCAGCAGGGAGGGGAAGGGGAGAAGACCAGCTGACGCGGGACGGGGCCTAGCCCAGCCGCCGCGCCATGCGGGTGGCCAGCCGCTGGGCGACGTCAATCTTGGGGAGCAAATGTTTGCGCGCCTTGACGACGACCTTGACCGACGTTTCCGTCACGCGCTCGAGGGTGACCACGATGTGGGTCCCCTGATACGTCGCCTCGATCCGGCCCGTGTCCTCGTGAAGATCTTTCAGCAGCCCGGCGCGCTTCGTCTCCTCGAGCGCCACCCCCCAGACCTTGGCGTACGGCTGCTCGACCATCAACTCAACCTTATCTTTGCTGACGGCGTAACCGGCTACCCCGCCGGCGCCGGCCAACAACAAGAACGGCGCGGCCGGGCAGCCGGCCGCCAGCAGCGCGACGGTCAGCCACCCGATCAACAGCCCCAGTCGTCGCATGACGTCCCCCCGGTTGCCGGCATTCTACGCCATCGCAGCGGACGCGGTCAAGACGGCGGGGAGGGGGCGGGGGGGGGGGGGGGGG
>JACQRF010000135.1 GCA_016206635.1 Candidatus Omnitrophota bacterium | reverse complement strand
GCGGCGGAGGCGGCCCTCGCCGATAGTTGACGTGGTCTCCGTGGGGCTGGTAGACTACGGCCCCATGTCGCCAATCGCCTGGCTGTTTCCAGGGCAGGGGGCGCAGACCGTCGGGATGGGCCGGGATCTCTATGAGGAGCTCCCGGCCGTCCGCGACCTGTACGAGCGGGCCAGCGCCCTGGTGGGGTTCAACCTCGCCGAGGTGTGCTTCCACGGCCCCGCCGACGCCCTCACGCGCACCGAGATCGCCCAGCCGGCCATCATGACGACCTCCCTGGCCGTCCTCGAGGCGGCCCGCCCGCGGCTGCACGACCAGTGGGCGCCCAAGGCCATGGCGGGCCTCAGCCTCGGGGAATATACCGCGCTCGTGGCGGCCGGTGCCCTCACCGTCGAAGATGGTCTCAAGCTGGTCTGGGCCCGCGGCCAATTCATGGACGAGGCGGCCCAGGCGGAGCCGGGCACGATGGCCAGCGTGGTGGGTCTCAGCGCCGAGCCGCTCCAGGAGATTTGCCGGAGGACCGGCGCGGCACTCGCCAACCTCAATAGCCCGGATCAACTCGTGATCTCCGGGCGGGCCGCGGCGGTGGCCGAGGCGTCGGCCCAGGCGAAGGCGGCCGGCGCCAAGCGGGTGGTGGCGCTGTCGGTCGGCGGGGCGTTCCACTCGGCGCTCATGCAGCCGGCGGCCCAGCGGCTGGCGGCGGTGCTGGCCGCGACCCCCCTGCGCGCCCCCTCGACCATCGTGGTCAGCAATGTCACGGCGCAGCCGCATCCCCCGACGCCGGAGGCGATCCGCGCCGCGCTCGCCACGCAAGTGACCAGTCCCGTCCGATGGGAGGAGAGCATGCGCTATCTGCTCGGCTTAGGGATCCGCACGTTCCTCGAGCTCGGTCCCGGCGCCGTGCTCAAGGGACTCATGCGGCGGATCGAGCCGGCCGCGGAGGTCCTCTCCGTACAATCCCTCAATGATCTCCGCGCCCTCGACACCCGCGTGGGAGAGGTGTCCTGATGCGACTGGCCGGCAAAACCGCCCTGGTCACCGGCGCCACCCGCGGGATCGGCCGCGAGATCGCCCTGACCTTCGCCCGCGAGGGGGCCCAGGTGGCCGTCTGCGGCCGGACCGCCGACGCGCTGGCGGCCCTGAAGCCTGAGCTGGAGGCCGGCGGCGGCCGCCCCGCGTTGACCTTTCCCGTGGACGTCTCCCAGGCCGCGCCGGTCGAGGCGATGGTGGCCAACGTGCTTGACAAGTGGGGAAAGCTCGATATACTCGTCAACAACGCTGGCATCGCGCGCGACGCCTTGCTGGTCCGCATGAGCGCGGACGATTGGGAGCAGGTGCTCGCGGTGAATCTTACAGGGACGTTCCTCTGCACCCGGGCCGTGGCCCGGACGATGATGCGCCAACGCAGCGGCTGCATCATCAATCTCGCCTCCGTCGTGGGGCTCATGGGGAATCCCGGCCAGGCCAACTACGCTGCCT
This sequence comes from Candidatus Omnitrophota bacterium, assembly GCA_016206635.1. GTDB lineage: Bacteria > Omnitrophota > Gorgyraeia > 1-14-0-20-64-10 > JACQQZ01 > JACQRF01. Next base: position 1,857 of record JACQRF010000135.1, on the reverse strand, counting down.
CGAAAGCCGCGATCATCGGGCTGACCAAATCGGTCGCCCGGGAGCTGGGGGGCCGCGGAGTCACCGTCAACGCCATCGCCCCCGGATTCATTGAGACCGAGATGACCGGGTCGTTGTCGGAGGCGGTGAAAACGCGCTGGAAAGCCCAGATCCCGCTCGGTGAGTTCGGACACCCGCGCGACGTTGCGGCGGCCGCCGTGTTCCTGGCGTCCGATGCGGCGCGGTATATCACCGGCCAGGTCCTGCAGGTGGACGGCGGCTTGGTGACGTGACGCGCTAACCCAAGGAGAGCAGGCCCATGGCTTCACCGATTGAGGAGAAGGTTCGTTCGATCATCGCCGAGCAGTTGGGGGTCAAGCTGGAAGAGGTCACCCCCCAGGCGTCGTTCATTGATGACCTCGGCGCCGATTCCCTGGACACCGTCGAGCTGGTCATGGCGCTGGAAGAGGAATTCGGCATCGAGATTCCCGACGAGGATGCGGAGAAGATGACGACCGTCGGGGACGCGCTCAAGTACGTGCAGGAGAAGTCGGCGACCAAGAAAGCGTAACGGATGTCCGCCCGCCGCCGTGTCGTGGTGACGGGCCTCGGCTGTGTGACCCCCCTCGGGCACGATCCCGAGACGTTCTGGACCGCGCTGCTGGCCGGCCAGAGCGGCGTCGGCCGCATCACCGCCTTCGACGCGTCGGGGTACCCCACCCAGATCGCGGCCGAGGTCAAGGCGTTCGATCCCGCGGCCGAGCTGGGACCGAAACACGTCCGCCATAGCGACCGCTTCGTCCAGATGGCGGTCGTGGCCGCCAAGCGGGCGGCCGCCCATGCCCGGCTCGACATCACCCAGGAAGATCCGGCCCGGGTCGGCGTCTGGATTGGCTCCGGCATGGGGGGGCTGGCGACCATCGAGGAAGGGTACCGACAGCTTGCCGAGAAAGGCCCCACCCGGATCTCCCCGTTCTTCATTCCCATGATTATTTGCAATATGGCCCCTGGCCAGGTGTCGATCGCGCTCGGGGCCAAGGGCCCGAATGCCTGCCCGGTCTCCGCCTGCGCCTCCGCCGGCCACGCCTTGGGCGACGCCTTGCGCATCATCCAGCGCGGCGAGGCGGACGTCATGATCGCCGGCGGCAGCGAGTGCGCCATCACGCAGCTGGGGGTCGGCGGGTTCTGCGCCCTCAAGGCGCTCTCCACCCGCAATGATGCGCCGACCAAGGCCAGCCGCCCCTTCGACCGCGACCGCGATGGCTTCGTGATCGGCGAGGGGGCCGGCATCGTCGTGCTGGAGGCGCTGGACCACGCCCAGCGCCGCGGCGCGCCCCTCCTCGCGGAGTTCATCGGCTACGGCATGACCGGCGACGCCTACCACATGACCGCCCCCGATCCGGAAGGGCGGGGCGCCACCGCGTGCATGACCCGGGCGCTCCAGGACGCCGGGATCACCCCGCAGGACGTGTCCTACATCAACGCCCATGGGACCTCGACCCCGCTCAACGATAAGGTCGAGACGCTCGCCATCAAAACGGTGTTCGGCCCGCAGGCGTCTCGGGTGCCGATCAGCTCCACCAAATCCATGACCGGCCACCTGCTGGGGGCCGGCGGCGCCGTCGAGTTCATCGCCTGCACGCTGACGATCCGCGATCAGGTGATCCACCCGACCATCAACTACACGACCCCCGATCCCGACTGCGATCTGGATTACGTGCCCAACCAGGCGCGCCGCGCCCCGGTGACGGTCGTGATGTCCAATTCCCTCGGCTTCGGCGGGCACAACGTGTCCCTCGTCCTCCTGAAATTTGAGGGGTAGGGCACACGGGGTCTGACCCCTGGTGTTCAGGGGTCAGACCCCTTCAGGGGTTGAAG
>JACQRF010000136.1 GCA_016206635.1 Candidatus Omnitrophota bacterium | reverse complement strand
GTGCTGTTCGATGAGCGATTCGCCGGCAACCCGCTGGTGTTCTGCGGGACGGTCGGCGTGCTGCCGCGGTCGGCGGTCGGCAAGTCGGTGACGCCCGGCGCGCTGGTCGTCGTCGCCGGCGGCCGAACCGGCCGCGACGGCATCCGCGGGGCGACGTTTTCCTCGGCGGCGCTGACTGCCGAGTCGGAGGCGGTCTCCGCGACGGCGGTGCAGATCGGCAACCCGATCACCGAAAAGACGCTGGCCGATGCCGTGCTGGAGGCCCGCGACCTGCATCTCTTCACGGCCATCACCGATTGCGGGGCCGGGGGGTTGTCGAGCGCCGTCGGCGAGCTGGGGGAGGCGTGCGGCGTGCGGGTGGATCTGGAGAAGGCGCCGTTGAAGTACGCCGGCTTGTCGTACGCCGACATCTGGATCTCCGAGGCGCAGGAGCGGATGGTGTTGGCGGTGCCGCCGGCCTCGCTCGAGCGGTTGATGGCCGTCTGCCGGAAACACCAGGTGGAGGCGACGGTGATCGGCGCGTTCACCGACACGAAGCGACTCGTCCTGTTTTTCCACGGGCTGCAGGTGGCCGATCTCGACATGTCGTTCCTGCATCATGGGGTCCCGCGACCGCCGCGGCCCGCCCGCTGGGTGGCGCCGGCGCTGACCGAGCCGTCGCTGGCGCCGCCGGCCGACCTGACGCCGACGCTGCTGGCCCTGCTGGCCCGCTGGGACAGCTGCAGCCGCGAGCCGATCATCCGGCGCTACGATCATGAGGTCCAAGGCGGGAGCGCCCTGAAACCGCTCGTGGGGGCGCAACATGACGGCCCCTCGGACGCCGCGATCGTCCGGCCGGACCTGCACGCCGCGCGCGGGCTGATCGTGGCCAACGGGATCAATGTCCGGTATGGCGACCTCGACCCGTACTGGATGGCCGCGGCCGCGATTGACGAGGCGCTGCGCCAGATCGTGGCGGTCGGCGGGTCGCTCGACCGGGTGGCGCTGCTCGATAACTTCTGCTGGGGCGACACCACCCGCCCCGAGATCTTGGGCTCGCTCGTGCGCGCCGCGCAGGCGTGCTACGACATGGCGACGGCATTCGGGACCCCGTTCATCTCGGGGAAAGACAGCTTGCACAATGAATACCGGGTCGGGGAGGACCGGCGATCGATTCCCGGCACGCTGTTGATCTCGGCGCTCGGGGTGATGCCGGATGTGACGAAGGCGGTCTCGATGGATGTGAAAGCCCCCGGCCACCTCCTGTACCTCGTCGGCGTGACGAAGCCGGAGTTGGGCGGGTCGGCGTACTACGCCCTGCAGGGGGCCGTCGGCGCCCAGGCGCCGGTCGTGGATCCGGCGCGGGCGCTGGCCACGTTCCAGGCGCTGAGCCGGGCGACCGCCGCCGGCCTCGTCCGGGCGTGCCACGATTGCTCCGAAGGGGGGCTGGGGCTGGCGGCCGCCGAGATGGCGTTCGCCGGCGGCGTGGGCGCGACCATCCGTCTCTCCGCCGTGCCGACCGAGGGCGCCATGGATCGGGACGACATGCTCTTGTTCTCCGAATCCACATCCCGATTCCTCGTCGAAGTGACCCCAGGGCAGCAGGCGGCGTTCGAGCAGGCGCTGGCCGGCGTGCCGCACGCGGTGATCGGCGAGACGGTCGCCGAGCCGACGCTGACGATGATGGGCAAAGGCGGGACGCCGGTTGTGCAGGCGCCGCTGGACGCCCTCAAGCGGACGTGGCAGCAGCCGTTGGAGGCGTACTTCTCATGGCGGCGGTAGTGCGGGTGGCGGTCCTCCGAGCCCCGGGGACCAACTGTGACGAGGAGACGCGCGCCGCGTTCGAGCAGGCCGGGGCGGAGGCGGAGCCGGTCCAACTGACCGAGCTTGTGGCGAAGACCAAAACACTGGACGGCTACCAGATCCTGGCGATCCCCGGCGGATTCACCTACGGCGACGACGTGTCAGCCGGCCGACTGGCGGCCAACGAGCTCAAGTACCGGCTGCGCGATCAGCTCGACACGTTTGTCCGCGCCGACAAATTGGTGATCGGCATCTGCAACGGGTTTCAGATTTTGGCCAAGGCCGGGTTGCTGCCCGGCGGGCGCCCCGACGCGCCGCAGGAGGTGACCCTCACCTGGAATGACTCCGGCCGGTTCGAGGATCGGTGGGTCTGCCTCAAGGCGGAGTTTTCCGTTTGCATCTGGACGCAGGGATTGGACGAGATGATCGAATTGCCGGTCGCGCACGGCGAGGGGAAGTTCGTCCCGAAAGACCCGTCGGTCCTCGAGCAACTGGTCGGGTTCGGGCAGATCGTGTTCCATTACTGCGACCCGGATGAACGGGAGGCCGGCTATCCGTGGAATCCGAACGGGTCGGTCGGGAACATCGCCGGCATCTGCGACCCGACCGGCCGGATCTTCGGGTTGATGCCGCACCCGGAGCGGCACGCGGCCGTCGTCCAGCATCCGCGCTGGACGCGACTCTCGGTACCGAGCACGGTACCGAGCAGGGACGGAGACGGCCTGCAGATCTTCAGGAACGGGATCCAGTGGGTGGAGCGCCACCGATGAGCGACGACGGCATCAAAGAGCACTGCGGATTGTTCGGGGTGTTCAATCACCCCGAGGCGGCGCGCCTGACCCACCTGGGGCTCTACGCCCTCCAGCATCGCGGCGAGGAATCGGCCGGCATGGTGGTCAGCGACAGCCAGACGCTGCGCGGCTTCAAAGGCATGGGGCTGGTCGAGCACGTGTTCACGGGCGCGACCCTCGCCGAGTTGCGCGGGACGTCAGCCATCGGCCACACGCGCTATTCGACGACCGGCTCCAGCCAGCTCAAGAACGCCCAGCCGTTGCAAGTGGACTACTCCCGCGGGTCGCTGGCCATCGCCCACAACGGGAACCTGATCAACGCGTGGCTGCTGCGCGATGAGCTGGAGGCGCACGGCTCGATTTTCCAGACGACCGTCGACAGCGAGGTGATCCTGCACCTGATGGCCCGCCCGACGTTCCGGCGGTTCGAGGACGCGCTGGTGGACTCCTTGCTGCGGATCGCCGGGGCCTTCTCGCTGGTCATCCTGCGCGAAGACGAGTTGATCGGCGTGCGCGACCCGAGCGGGTTCCGCCCGCTCTGCCTCGGCCGGCTGGGGGACGCGACGGTGCTCGCGTCGGAAACATGCGCCCTCGATCTGATCGGCGCGACGCTCGAGCGGGAGCTGGCGCCAGGCGAAGTGGTCGTGATCAACCGGCGCGGCGTGAAGTCGCTCACGCCGTTCCCGCCGAAGACCCCGTCGTCGTGCATCTTCGAGCACGTCTACTTCGCGCGGCCCGATTCACAGATCTTCGGCGAGTCGGTCCATCTGGTCCGGCAGCGGCTGGGCCGGCAGCTGGCGAAGGAACACCCGGTGGCCGCCGACATCGTGATCGCGATCCCGGACTCCGGGAACTCGGCGGCCCTCGGCTACTCCCACGAATCCGGCATCCCGCTGGAGATCGGCATGGCGCGCAACCATTACGCCGGTCGGACGTTCATCCAGCCGCTGCAGGAGAGCCGCGATTTCCGGGTGCGGGTGAAGTTTAACCCGGTCCGCGAGGTCCTCAAAGGCCGGCGCGTGGTGGTCGTGGACGACTCGATCGTGCGCGGGACGACGTGCCGGGCGCGGCTGCAATCCATCCGCGAGGCGGGGGCGACCGAAATTCACATGCGGGTGTCGTGCCCGCCGATCAAGCACCCGTGCTTCTATGGAATTGATTTCCCGACGAAGGGGGAGCTGATCGCCTGCACCCACTCGATCGAGGAGATCCGGAAATTCCTGGGGGTCGATTCGTTGGGCTACCTCTCGTTGGAGGGGATGCTCGGCGCCGTCAGCGGGCCGAAGGACCAGTACTGCACCGCGTGCTACTCCGGCCGGTACCCGCTGCCGTTTGGCGGGGAGGCGGACAAATACATTCTCGAGCGCAAGACGACGGGAGAACTCAAGACGTGACCCGGCGCCGCCCAGGACGCCGTTCAGGATCTCCCGTGAGCCGCGTGGCGAGCGCCCTTCGGCCAGCGCCCAGGAGTGACGACGATGGCGTATAAGCTCCGCGATACGTCGAGGAGGAACGACGCCGGCGCTGGCCGAAGGCCGCCGTCACCCGGAGGGCTGGATCGATCCGCGGCGCCGCGCGGCGTTGCTCGTCGCTCGCGTACCGCTTTGGGTACGCTACGCTCCTCGCGCCTTGCGCGGCTTGCGGCTCGGTCCAGCGCGGCCACGGGAGATCCTGAACGGCGTCCTCATTACGCTGGGGCCGGCGTCTCACTGGCCCGTGCCGGCCGGTTCCTGCGGGCGATCGAGCCGCTCGTGCGCCTGACCCGGCGGCCCGGGCAGGTCGGCGCCATTGGCGGGTTCGGCGGGGTGTTCGATCCCCGCCTTGCCTACCGGCAGGCCGGCGCGGCGCGGCGTGGCGCGTCGGCCGACCTGCTCCTCGTGTCCTCGACCGATGGGGTCGGGACCAAACTGGCGCTCGCCCGGCGGATCGGGCGGTACGATGGACTTGGCGTGGATCTCGTGGCGATGAACGTCAACGATGTCGTGTGCACCGGCGCCGAGCCGTGGTTCTTCCTCGACTATCTCGCCACCGGGCGGATCGACCAGGCGATCTTGATTGCCATCATGCGCGGCGTGGTCCGCGGCTGCTGCGAGGCACGGTGCGCGCTGGTCGGCGGCGAGACGGCCGAGATGCCGCTGGTGTACCGGCGCGGCGAGTTCGATCTGGCCGGGTTCTGCGTCGGCGCCGTCTCGAGGCGGCGGATGATCACCGGCGCCGCGATCCGGCCGGGCGATGCGGCGATCGGCCTGGCGTCCACCGGGTTCCATGCCAACGGCTACACCTTGATCCAGCGCGTGCTGAGCCCGGCCCAACAACGGCAATGGGCCGCCCCGCTGCTGGCGCCGACGAAGATTTACGTCGCGCCGATCCTGGCGCTGCTCAAGCGGGCGCCGGTCCACGGCATCGCCCACATCACCGGCGGGGCCTTCCAGGAGAAGCTCGGCCGCATTCTGCCGGCCGGGACGGCGGCGCGACTGGCGCGCGGGAGTTGGCCGGTGCCGGCGATTTTCCGCCGCGTCCAGCGGGCCGGGGGGCTGGCTGAGGACGAGATGTACCGCACGTTCAACATGGGGATCGGGATGATCGTCGTCGTGCCGCCGACCGCCGCCGCTCGGACGCTGGGGGTGCTTCACGGGCAGCGCGTGGCCGCGTGGCGCATCGGGACGATTGAGAAAGGCCGCGGCAAGATCAGCTGGGCATGAACGTCTTGTTGATTGGCGCCGGCGGGCGGGAGCACGCGCTTGCGTGGAAGCTGGCCCAGAGCCCGACGGTGACCGAGCTGCTGGTGGCGCCGGGCAGCGATGGGATCGCACGAGAACCTAAGACCCGTTGCTTCCGTGAGATGCCAGTGACGGCGATCGACCCGTTGCTGACGCTGGCTGTTCGAGAACGCGTGGACCTGACCGTCGTCGGGCCTGAGGCGCCGCTCGTCGCGGGCGTGGCCGATCGGTTCCGCGCAAAGGGTTTGACGGTGTTCGGCCCGTCGGCGGCCGCCGCGCGCTTGGAAGGCAGCAAGGCGTTCGCCAAGTCCGTCATGCAGCGCGCGGGCATCCCGACAGCTCAATTTCATAGTTATGATGATCCGAACGACGCCTGTCAATTTGTGGGACGGCGCCCGGATGTGCCATGGGTCGTCAAGGCGGATGGGTTGGCCTCCGGCAAAGGGGTCTTGATGCCGCCGTCTCCGTTGCCTGACCCGAAACTGTTATTGGCGAACACCGTGAACAGGATCCAGGAAGCTTCGAGCAAATTCGGCGAGAAGGGGGTGCTCGAAGAGCGGTTGATGGGCGAAGAGGCATCGTTGATCGGCATCGCCGATGGTGCGCGGGTCGTGCTGCTGGAGTCAGCGCAGGACCATAAGCGATTGGGCGACGGCGACACCGGGCCGAATACCGGCGGGATGGGGGCCTATTCGCCGGCGCCGGTGGTGACCTCGGCGCGGCTGGAGGAGATCCGCCAGCGGATCATCGAGTCGGCGGTCCGCGCCATGGCCGAGGCGCAGACACCGTTCGTCGGCGCGCTGTACGCGGGGCTCATGATCACGAAGGACGGGCCGAAGGTCTTGGAGTACAATGTCCGCTTCGGCGATCCGGAGACGCAGGCGATCGCGCCGCGGCTGACGAGCGATCTGGCGACGCTGCTGCTGGCCGCAGCCACTGGCCAACTGGCGGGCGTTTCGCTGGCGTGGGATCCGCGGCCGTGCGTCTGCGTGGTGTTGGCGGCCAGCGGCTATCCGGAGAAGCCAAGAACCGGCGACGTCATTACTGGAATTGAGGAGGCCGCGGCGATGCCGGACGTCCAGATCTTTCACGCCGGGACGAAACGCGCCGGCGACCGATGGGTGACGGCCGGCGGTCGGGTGCTGAACGTCGTCGCGCTCGGGCGCGATCATCCCGAGGCGATCGGCCGGGCCTACGAGGCCGCGGGTCGAATCCAGTTCGACGGCAAACAGTGCCGCCGGGATATCGGGGCGCGCGCCGTCGCATCGCCATTCAGGAGCTAGGCATGCCATCCTCCAAGTTGGTGGTCGCGATTCTGATGGGCAGTGATTCCGATCTGCCCACCATGCGGGAGGCGGCGTCGGTGTTGACAGACTACGGCGTCCCGCATGAACTGCGCGTGCTGTCGGCGCATCGCGCGCCGGACGACGCCGCGCGATTCGCGAAGCGCGCCAAAGGACGGGGGATTCGCGTGATCATCGCCGGCGCCGGTGGCGCGGCGCACTTGGCCGGCGCGCTGGCGTCGCACACCACGCTGCCGGTGATCGGCGTGCCGCTGGCCGGCACCGCGTTCCGGGGCACCGATGCGTTCCTCGCGACGTTGCAGATGCCACCCGGAGTGCCGGTGGCCACGGTGTCGGTCGGCGCGTGGGGCGCGCGGAATGCCGGCATCCTGGCGTTGCAGATCCTCGCGCTGCGCGACCCGCGCCTGAGCCGTCGGTTGGAGGCGGGCAAACGGGCGATGCGCGCGGCGGTGTTGGCGAAGGACCGCCGCGCGCGCAAGGCCGGTCGGTGACGACGCTGGTTCGCCCGCGCTGGTCCCGCGTCTCGATTGATGCGCCCGACCCGGCGGTCATCGCCGAGGCGGCGGCGGTCCTGCGACAGGGCGGCCTCGTCGTGTTCCCGACGGAGACGGTCTATGGGGTCGGCGCCCATGCGGACGATCCGTCGGCGGTGGCCCGGTTGTGCGAGGCGAAGGGCCGCCCGGCCGACAAACCGTTGACGTGGCATCTGGCGACCGTTGAGGCGGCGCGCGCCGTGCCGGTGGAGTGGCCGCCGGCGGCGCAGGCATTGGCCCGACGC